>NZ_JAUBRI010000008.1:37055-161733 GCF_036701795.1 Microcoleus sp. N9_A1 | reverse complement strand
TGGGACTTGACGTGCACATCGCCGACTTGATCCTCAAAAGTCAAGGCAATTACCGCGAATTGGAGGAACTAGCAGAAATGCTAGACAACTGCTTAGACAATTGCGAATTGAATCTGAATTCCATTCGCATAATCGCTGACGACATCCCGCAGCCTGCAACCCCCAGCATGAAAGATTTGCCACTTGAGCAAAAACAGCTTATTTATTCGTGTTCAAATACCAACTCAATTTTACTGAATTTGCTCAGCGAAATTGTTGGCAAGACCCCTGAAGCACTAGCCCATGATATAGCATTGCAAGCATCAATTCATAAACAACCAGTCGAAGAACAAGAAATAGAACAATTCATAGAACAGGTAATGATGCCCCTAGCTGAAGAAGCAAAAAACAATCGTCCACCCAAATGTCATTACGTCTTCAAAAAGATGAACTAAGAAAAGATGAGCTAAAAAAACGGTCAAGTCGCAATCTTGACCGTTCTAAGGAGCTGTCTTGCTAACTGTCCTACTCGCATCTACTTTATCATGAAGCAAACCAAAAACAAGCACATTGCCGAGTTAATCAAATCTGCTAAACAGCGATTTGAGAATTTTAGCGACGCGGAAACACAAGAAGTTTTTCTCACCATCAAAGAAGCAAAAACTAGGGGATTGTTGCGGAAACAGCCTCCCGATCGATGCTTGAATCAGTATGTCAATGCTGCCAACTGCCTCTTAAACCTTTACTCAACAGATGAATTTGCAGCGATTTTAACGCAAGACATTGACCACTTATACGCCTACATTGCGCTAGTGGCCACAAATTCAATCACCACAACCGCCTGAAGAGCGCCGCTCGGGCTCGGCGGCCGAAACTCCCTTTCCCAAGGGGGAGTCGCGGATCGAGTCCAAATCATCCGCCGATTAAAAGGGCTGCGATTTAGGGCTTTCAGATTGAATCAAGCTGTCACGGCTTTTTTGGTTTCACAAGCTCGGTCGCTGCCTAATTAGTTGTTTGTCTCGCGCACTTGAAGCTTTAAGAGTGAATTAGGCTCATGTGGCCTTTGGGTGATTCATAAGCTGCTGCTGCGAGATTTGGAAAACTCACCCTTAAAAATGGAATGACTCAAATTATCGGCTTGGATATTAGCAAGGCCTCGGTTTCGTGTTGCTTAATATCGGAAAAGATCGACGAACCGCGCGAGTTTTATTACCGCTACAATTTCCACAAATTCGCTGCTACAGTCCACGGAATTAATGAATTACTTGCACTAATTGGATCGGAATTAGATCGAAAAAACACGATCGCCATAATGGAACCCACGGGAATTAACTATCAAATCCTTTGGGGAACCCAGCTTGCGCGGGCGGGAGTAGAAGTGCGACTGGTGGGTCATAAAGAGCTTCGATCGTTCCGAGAGCATCACCTCGGACTGCCAGACAAAGACGACGACGCGGACGCGCTAGCACTGGCGATTTATGGCTGGGACTACCTCGACACCCCCCGGCGATTTGTCCAAACGCGCGATCGCACAATCGTACAAATTCGCCGGCTAGTTCTCCGGCTCGCGCACCTCAACCGCGTCCAAAGCCCGATTATCAACCGCGCTAGACAAGACTTAGCGTGGCAGTTTCCAGAAGCGGCGCCGATCAAATCGCTCCGGTCTGGCGAGAAAGTGCCGCTGTTGTGGGGGTGGCTGTGCGGCGAGCGCCAAAGTGTGAAGTATGACTTAATGCTGGAAAAGTCGATCGGTTTGGGCATCACCGACGAACTGAGGAAACACGCCGCCCGCATCTGTGACTTGCAGCGGGAAGAACACTTCGTAGAGTTCGAGTTATCAAAGCTTGTGAGCGAGCCGCAGTTTTTACCATACAGAAAAGTGTTTGCCCGGTTTGGTTTTGGTCGCAGAGTCGAGGCGCTGTTGCTCAGCCAGATTTATCCGTTTCAAAATTATCTCGCGGCTAATGGCAAGCCCGATGTCAAAATTCGCACGGGTCGCAAGTCTGGCAAACCAACAAAAAGGCATTTATCGCTTCGTCGATTCTGTAAAGCTTTGGGATACGCGCCCTCGCAAGAGTCAAGCGGCGACTTGCAAAAGTCAAAAGTTGTTGGGGGTTCGGATTTATGCCGTAAAGCTCTCTGGCAGTGGATTTTCACGCGAGTCGAAGTGAAGCGCGCTCGCATGGCTAACGACATTGGCGATCGGCTCGGTCAAATTATGGATGAGGAAAAAGCCAGCGGCCGGCCGGTGCGGTTAGTGCGATCGCGCGTGGCGGCTAAAGCGGTTAAGCTGTTATTCAAAGAACTCGTGTACGAACTCGTTCACTCCAATCTAAAATCTAAAATCCAGAATCCAGAATTACTAGAGTGAAACCAAAAACCTTAAATCGGACTTTGCCGCTAGCAACCTTTGAGGCTGCTTACCAGTTGTTACAGCAAATGGCTGAACTCCCCGGGGCGATTTGGCTGGCCGACGATGCGATCGCGGATTCTCAAAATCTGGAAAATTCGTCGGAAAGGTTTGCAGCAGTGGTATCAGAGCATTTTAGCGCGCTGCTGCGGGGCAATCTATTAGATGAGTTCGCAACAAACGGACACAAACACAGCGAAAAAAATCTCCATTCGCAATTGAATGTGCAGTTGACTTTCGACCCCGGGGCGATCGCCAATTTCCTCTCTCCCATCGCAGACAAACTCGCAGAAATAACGCCCGCACCCTCGCGGCAAATTGACATTCGCGCCCTCAAACAAGCAATTAAAAATCTACAGCCAAACTCGGCATTGCTTCAAAGCGAATTCACTCTAAATTTGCTGGATATTCTCGCTGCAAATGCCAGCCCAAAAAGTCGCCATACCCTACACACCCAAACTGAAATCAAGGGAAAATCGGCGCCCCAACTGATAGATCCAGAAACGCTAAAGCGCCCGATTTCCGAAGCCGTCAATCACTTACAAATTGCCAGTTCCTGCATTTCATTTTGTCAGCCGGTGGAAGATGCTTTGCAGCAGCAGCTCGAACAAGAACGGCTTTTGAATCAGGTGACAACTCAAATCCGCCAAAGTTTGGAATTGCCTGTAATTTTGTCAAAAGCAGTCGAGCGAGTGCGAGAGTTTTTGGAAGTAGATCGCCTGTTAATTTATCAATTTGAAAAAGTGCCAGCGCCGCACAATGGCGAGTTAGGTAAAGAAATTCCTGCGGCGGTTTCTGGGTCGGGCGAAATCCCAGAATTTTCCGGGTCTTACTTGTATTTAGGTCGTGTCACATACGAAGCTTTAGCCAACGATGCTATCTCGTCTGTACTGAATTTTAGTGAAGACGCGCAGTGTTTTACCAATGGAGTCATTGACCGAGAGAAATATCGCAAAGGTTTGGCTTTGTGCGTTGCGGATGTGGAAACAACTTACTCTTCGCAGCCTTGTTTTTTAGAGTTGATGCGGCGGGCGAAGGTGCGGGCGAAGTTGCTAGTGCCGATCGTAGTTCAAGACGAATTGTGGGGGCTACTAATTGCCCACCAGTGTACTGTTCGGGAGTGGGAAGAAAGCAAAAAAACATTTTTGCGGCAAATAGCAGAACATTTGGCGATCGCCATTTACCAAGCCGAACTTTATGCAGAAGTCCAGCAGCAAAAGCGCACCTCAGAACAGCGCGTAATAGAGCGCACGCGAGAACTGCGCGATGCACTGGTCGCCGCCCAGTCTGCCAGCCTCGCCAAGAGCGAATTTTTGGCAGCTATGAGCCACGAATTGCGGACTCCTCTCACTTGCGTCATCGGCATTTCCGACACGCTACTGCGGTGGTCTTACGGCAAAGTTGGCAGTAAAGAAGTGCCAGTGCAAAAGCAGCGGCAGTACCTGCAAACTATCCGAGATAGCGGCGACCACTTATTAGAATTAATTAACGATATTTTAGATTTATCGCAAGTAGAAGCGGGAAAAGCAGTCTTAAAAATTAGTGAATTTTCACTTTCTAAATTAGCTTCTCAGAGCCTGCACGCCCTCAAAGAAAAAGCGGCGGCTAAAGGCGTGGAACTGCTGCAAGAACAGCGGATAAAACAAGAGTGCGATCGCTTCATCGCTGACCCGCGCCGCTTGAGACAAATTCTCTTCAATCTTTTAGGAAATGCGATTAAGTTTACTCCCAAAGGGGGGCGAGTCATCCTGCGAGTTTGGGTGACAGAAGATAAAAATCGAACGCCGGCAGTCCGGCAGCCCGGTACTGCACCGGCAGGTAGCACCGCTGTTTTTCAAATCAAAGATACCGGCATTGGAATTCCCGAAGATCAGCGATCGCTTTTGTTTCAAAAATTCCAGCAGTTGGATTCCCCCTACCGCCGCGAATACGGCGGTACCGGTCTGGGATTGGCTTTAACTAAACAGTTAGTAGAGCTTCACGGCGGCGCGATCGAAGTCAACTCTACAGTTGATGTCGGCTCTACTTTTACCGTTTTTATACCCATCCAAACTCTCACCAAAGATGAATCCACAAAATTTAAATATGAAAAATCGAATTCATCTTTACCGCTGCATTCTTCTTCCTTGCGCGGCAGCCTCGTCCTCGTCGAAGAAGATGAAGAAACAGCCATGCTGATTTGCGATATCCTGACAGCCGCAGGACTGCAAGTGGTGTGGATGATTGAAGGTTCGGCAGCGGTGGAACAAATTGAACTTTTGCAACCGAATGCTGTGATTGTAGATATGCGTTTACCCGGGATGAATGGCTGCGAAATAATCCAACAACTGCGCCAAAAACCCGCTACTGAAAATATCAAGATTCTAGCTTTAAGCGCTCAGGAAATTCCCGCAGATCAGATATCTTTCGTGACAGCGGGAGCTAACGATTGTTTGGCTAAACCGATTCACCCCCAGCAATTGCTTGACAAAATTCTTTCTTTGATGGCCGGGATTGGTAATGGGTAATTGGGCATGGGGCCTGGGGCATTGGGCATTGGGCATTGGGCATTGAGTAATGGGTAATTGGGCATTGGGCATTGGGCATTTAATATAATTGAGTTTTTGAGGTAATTATGGGAAGACCTGATTTTGAGGAATTAGAGGTTTATAAGTTGGCGGAAAGTTTGGGGAATCAGATTTGGGACATTGTTAAAAAAGGGGATTATTTCACAAAAGATACGATGGGCAAACAGATCGTTCGGTCTGCTGATAGTGTCTGTGCTAATATTACTGAAGGAAGAAGTCCTTATAATGCAATACGGTTTACTTAACACTATTTATACCCCGGAGATCCCCCTAAATCCCCCGAAAGCAAGGGGGACTTTGAGGGCATTCTTATCCCCCCCTCTTTTAAAGGGGGGTTAGGGGGGATCTTTCTTAAGTGAACCGTATTGCCTTATAATGACCAAGATAATCGGCGTTTTGTAAAAATTGCGAGAGGCTCTTTGTACGAAACAGTAAACTGGTTAAGATTAGCCTATGCTAGACAACTTATCACAAGCGAAGAAGTAAGCAAATTTAAACCAATTGTCGATCAATTACTACCAAAACTTAACGCTTATTTGAGTTGAATAGGGCACAGGGAATAAATTACAAAACAAGCCCAATGCCCAATGCCCCATGCCCCATGCCCCATGCCCCAATCCGCCATGATTAATTGTCAAATTCCTACAGGATTAATTGTTTCTTGTCAAGCACCTGCTGATTCGCCGCTGCACGATCCGATCGTAATTGCGGCAATGGCTCGAACCGCCATCAATCGAGGTGCATCGGGCGTGCGGATTGACACTCCGGCTCACATTGCAGCGGTGCGAAAACAGGTATCCGCTCCCATAATTGGGATTTGGAAGCAGCAATTGCCGGGATGCGAGATTTACATTACTCCTCGGTTTGAAGACGCGCGGGCGATCGCCGCTGCCGGAGCCGATATTATCGCCGTTGACGCTACTCTGAGAAACCGTCCTGTCGGCGAAGACTTAAAGACGTTAATCGCGCGAATCCGCAGCGAATTGGGCAAATTAGTGATGGCGGATGTAGATACGATAGAAGCTGCGATCGCGGCGGTTCAAGCTGGTGCAGATACTGTCGGAACTACTCTTTTTGGCTACACTCCCCAAACGCAAAATTTCTCGCCGCCCGGATTTGATTTGCTTGCGGAAATGGTAGAAAAGCTTAAGGTTCCCGTTATCTGCGAAGGCGGGATCGCTGGGCCGGAAATGGCAAAAAAAGCCTTGGATTTAGGAGCGGTGGCTGTTGTTGTGGGGACAGATATTACTGGGATCGATCTTAAGGTGACAGCCTATAAGTCGCTGATGGGGAAGTAAGAAGGAAGTTCGGCAACGGATTGTTTAACGGATGTAACGGATAGAAGGAAGTTCGGCAACGGATTGTTTAACGGATGTAACGGATGTAACGGATAGAAGGAAGTTCGGCAACGGATTGTTTAACGGATGTAACGGATGTAACGGATAGAAGGAAGTTCGGCAACGGATTGTTTAACGGATGTAACGGATAGAAGGAAGAAGGGACAATAAATATTGGGCGATAGAAATCGCTTTTAGGCAAACGAAACGCGCAAGGTAAGGTGTGGAAATATCGGGCGATTTCTATCGCCCTTTATCAGGGGAAGTTGCTAAATCAGTGCGCCGTTGATAAAGCTGCTAACTACAGTCAAGGCGATCGCCCCCAGTACCGCGCTCCAAAGGCCCATCCGCAAACTAAATCCTTCAACTAACTTCGCAGCCGAGGCAAAAACAATCACGTTCATTACTACAAAAGCAAACACGCCGGAAAGCAATCTTAGCGTCAGCAGGTTCGGAACGAAAAAAACTGCTTTCAGAATTGGCAAAATTAAAACATTCAACATTCCCAAAACCGCAGCGGAAATTACTGTTTTCGGTGTGCTGTCAATTTTTAGACCGTCGGCAGTTGAGAAATTAGCAACAAGCTGCTGCCCGTCACCAGCCAAGCAATCAAAAAATCGATCGGTTCCACAGCGGCCGTACCTCCTTAACAGTTGAATTGTCAGAAAAGCCTGATTAAGATCGACCTTAATCAAACAATCCAGCGGATTCGTCTGCCAACCGACAGAATTTAGGTCTGTCACTAAAGAGTTAGAAGTTATAATCCCTGTATTCTGGGCCAAATAATCCGGATGGGAACCGTCTCTACCTGTTAGTTGAATAAAAAGAGCAGATTAATTAATATGGCTGGCGATTTTTCTTTTAACTCTAAAGTCCGATTCGACACAAAAGGCTTAAACAATCCTGCACGGCAAGGCAGCCGATCGGTCCAAGTTATGATTTTTATGCTGCTAGTCACTACCTTAGTGACGCTGCCGATATTTCGTCTAGCCGAACTGCAACTGGTACAGGGAGCCTACAACCGACAGCGGGCGGAAAATAACCGCATTCGCCCTGTTTCAGTCGCAGCGAATCGCGGTCAAATTTTAGACCGCAGCGGCAAAATTTTTGCGGCCAACCGCGTATCTCGATCGGTCTATGTGTGGCCAAAAGAGCGATCGACCAAGGAGTGGCAAGAGATCGCCGGTATACTGGGCCCGATAGTCAAACTTCCCGCAGCCGAAATTATCAAAAAAATCGATGGAGTTGGCTACAGATCAGCCATCCCAGTGCGAATTAGTAAGGATATCGATGTCGGTACTTTCGTCGCGTTGGGAGAACAAGCTAATACTTTGCGAGGAGTTGAAATTCGCGTAGAATCGAGCCGAGACAATCCCAACCAGCAATTAGCAGCTCACCTTTTGGGATACGTCGGCGAAGCTACTTTAGACGAATTAAAAGCTAATCCTGCATATCCGATGGGAATGATCGTCGGTCAGATGGGAGTTGAAAAATTAGCCAATTCAACTTTAGAGGGCGTTTGGGGAAACCGTTTAATCGAGGTGAATGCTAAGGGCGAGGAAATCCAAGATTTAGGTGTAAAGGACCCTATTCCGGGCAAATCGGTGCAGCTAACTTTAGATTTAGATATGCAGAAAACTGCGGAAAAAGCTTTGGGCGATCGCCTGGGTGCAGTTGTGGCGATCGACGTGAAAACAGGAGCTCTTTTAACAATGGCTAGTTGGCCGACATTTGACCCCAATATTTTCACCCGGAAGGTGAGTCAAAAAGAATGGGATCGACTGCAAGGGCCAGACAAACCATTTTTAAATCGAGCCGTTCAAGGCTATCCAGTCGGCAGCACTTTTAAGATTGTAACTTCTGTAGCCGGGATGGAGTCTGGCAAATTTTCTCCTGACTCGACTTTGGTAAGTTCTGCTTCAATTAACATCGGCGGAATTTCCTTTAACGAACACGGCGCCGGTTACGGCACTATAGGTTTCCGCGATGCTTTAGCCTACAGCAGCAATACGTTTTTCTATCAAGTCGGTATGGCAGCCGGGCCGGAAGAAATGGCGAAATGGGCTAAAAAAATGGGCATTGGCGGTACTATTAATTTAGATATTTTGGGGATAGACGGCGCCAATCACGGTCAAGTTCCGATACCAGCAGAGAAAAATAAAATGTATGGTGAAGATTGGTACGTGGGCGATACAGTAACAATGGCGATCGGTCAAGGTTTGGTACTTTGTACTCCCCTAGAATTGGCTGTGATGGTGTCAACTATTGCCAACGGTGGTTGGCGACTACAGCCGCATTTGTTGGCTTCTCAAACCAATACTCCTATAACTCAAAAAATTCAAACAGGTATTAAGCCTGCCACTTTAAATGTCGTTAAACAAGGATTGATGGACGTGGTAAAAAAAGGTACAGGCCGCGGCATGAATGATGGTACTATTCCTTTAAGTGCTGGCAAAACTGGGACTGTGGAAATGCCCGGTCATCCTGACAATTCTATGTATGTGGGTTTTGCTCCCGCTGACAAACCGGAAGTTGCGATCGCAGTTATCGTTGAAGGCGGAGGATATGGTGCTGTAGCGGCGGCACCAATTGCTCAAGAGGTATTCCGAACCTATTTTCAAAAGCAGGGTTTTAAACCTACTAATAAGCCTCTATAGTCATTAGTTAATAGTTGACTGTTGGCTGTTGGCTGTTGACTGTTCTCATTTTGTCCCATACTTCGATCGCACTTTTCCCAGATATGTTGGAAAAGTGCGATCGATCAAAAGTTTTCCCCTACCAATCGTCTCACTTCCACGGTTGATAAATTCATCATTTGCGCTACCTGTTCCCGACTCATTCCAGAATTTAAGAGTTGAGTTACGAGCGATCGTAATGTTGACTCCGCAGCCAGTCGTCCCAGGTTCTCTTCCTTGTGAGTCTTCAAAAACTCACCCGTTTCAGGAACTCTAAACCTCAATTCTCCTGAAATTAGATGCAATTCCAGTCCCAGCACTTCACTGAACAACCACAGCGTATCGAAAGCGATATTGTTGGCTGCAATTGGCTCGTACTGATTGTTTATCAAACGTACTCCCTGTAAAATCGGATTCAGATAATCTCCCGACGGATCATACTGAAAATATTCCCTAACTCCCAAAGCCCTATAAATTTCCGGTTTGGTTTCTTGGTCTTTCGTCTGAGTTGTTTCCGAAGTAATTTCTAACACAAAATCGGGAGTAATTCCGCCTTCTTCCCAAACTTTATAATTATCCCTTTTGCGGTTGGCAACTCCAAACACCACATAAATATCCGGGGCCACAACTGCCTGATTGTTCCCTTCTTCATAATAAATGAAAGAATTGGCTGACACGTAAACATCCGAACGTTCTTGAAAGTAAAGCTTGACAGCTTCTACGCTGTAAGTCATGTAATCGCGCGTGATGTCGCTTTCAGCCATCGGCTCTCCGTCGCTGCTGGGATATTCAATTTCTACTTGTTCTACTTGAGTTAAAATTGTCATTTTTCAATTTTCCTCAAACTTAATTAATTTAATGCCAGCATTCTGTAGGAGTTGGGAAAAGTTCGATATTCCTCAAAAAAATAAACAGCGGTAAGGTGTGCACTGCACACCTACATAATTAGGTGCTGCGTCCGGGACTGTAAGGCTGGTAAGATGGTTTACAGATACAGACTATTTAAATTCTAATTAATCCCTCTGTCTAAAATAATCATTTCCGAACCAACAACCGGACTTCTAGCTATTAACTTGCCTTCCATATTCGCAATTTCTAACTTGCTGAAATCGAGTGAGTTAGCCTCCTTCCACATCTTTGTTGCTAGTTGATTTTGCTCGATTTCGCTGAGTTTGTACCAATCTTCAGCGACTTTTACCGTCAAAATGCTGCTGGAAAAATTAGCTTGAACAGACTCAACTAAACCGCCGCCCAGTCGATTCTTAATGTCAGTAACTTGAGTTTGAATCGCAGCAATCAGAGACTGTTCGGGCGTCAGCGGTGGCGGTGGGATAATTTCTACTGGTTGCGGTTTTTCCGGCGCCACTAAATCGGGCAACTTGCTTTTGAAGTTAGCAGAGATTGGCTCAGATGGTACGATCGCCTCTGGCGATTGCGGCGTTCCCGATGCCAGAAAATCATCAAACGTTGGCGACGACTGCTGCGCTGCTGGGAGAGGCACTTTTGCTACTTTCTCCGGTGGTTTTGCTGAGAAACTGTTGAAAGTTAAACCGACTACAACGATCAGAATTGCTGCTATGGCGGCGTTTAAAATTGGATCGGACAGCTTCTGGTTCGTAGATGGTGGCAGTAGCGATCGCACTAGCCGCACAATACTTTGCCAAAGTACACCGACGTTCTGTAAAAAGCTCCCTTCCCTGCGTTGGGATACAGGCTTTTTATCAACTTTTACAGCAACTTGTGGTGGCACGCTGTTAACTTCCGCAGCAACAGCGGGAGGAGTTACTGTTGCTGAGTCAGAAGCGGTGGGCGCGATCGGCTTTTCTTGCTGCAACGGGGGTTCGGCTGGTAATTTTTTGCCTTTTTTTCCCAAATTCCCAATCGAGGCCATCAAAGTTTTGATTCTCTGATTTTTGGGAACCGCGCTGCTGGCATTTTGAGTTTTGCTGCCAGTGGGGGCAGACTTTGGGGCCGAATCAACCTCCGGGATCGGAGATTGAGAGGGTTCTGGAGTTGACGGGTTTAGTTGTTCTTCTGACATTTTCTCTGCCTTGGGGCGTTGCAAATATATCTAAACGAGATAAATTTTAATTGAGCCATCTCAACCTTAATTTATCATTTTATTAGTTGTAACCGAATCAAAATGAGCATCAAACGTCGTCACTTTCTAATTTTAGGCAGTCTCAGCAGCTTAGGTTTTGCCGCAGTCTCGAAAATGATTCAGGTTCGGACTTCCTCGGGTAGAGACACCAATGCTGCTGTGCCTTCTAACGTTGAGGCAGAAAGGGCGATCGTCCCTTTGCCGGCCTCACCGCCTATTTTACGCTTTATTTCGGTGGCCGACACCGGTACCGGCGCTGAAGGTCAGTATGCTGTGGCTGAGGCGATGGCGCAATATCACCGGAAAAACCCTTTTAATGTTGCTGTTCTCGCCGGGGACAATATCTACAATAACGGCGAAATTGAAAAAATTAATGCTGTTTTCGAGCGGCCTTATCAGCCATTATTACAGCAAGGTGTAAAATTTTATGCTTGTCTGGGAAATCACGACATCCGCACTGCTAACGGCGATCCGCAAGTTAAATATGCGGGTTTTAATATGCAAGGTCGCTACTATACTTTTCGCCGCGATTCCGTACAGTTTTTTGCTTTAGATACCAATCACAATGCGGATTGGAAAAATCAGCTTGTTTGGCTGGAAAAAGAGTTGAGTCAGAGCACCGCACCTTGGAAAGTTGTGTTCGGCCACCACCCGATTTATTCCTCTGGCGTCTACGGATCGAATCAATCTTTTATTAAGACTTTCGCGCCTTTGTTTCAAAAGTACGGCGTGCAGCTTTATATCAACGGACACGAGCATAGTTACGAACGCACTCGCTCGATTAACGGTACGACTTATTTAATTTGCGGTGCCGGCGGTGGCACTCGTCCGGTGAATCGTTCTGAATGGACGGAGTATTCTGCTAGCCGCCTGAGTTTTGCGACTTTTGATGTCTATGAAGACCGGATGTTTGTCAGTTCTATTGGTACTGACAAACGGGTTTTTGACAGGGGAGTGATCGAAGTGCGATCGGCTTAATTTAGATTGTTTTCCCAGACTTATCAGATGAATGGATTTATGTCAAGGTGTTTTGGTCGATCTATTTAACTGCGACTTACACCTTGAATCAATATCACCCTTTCCTCTTGACTTGAACAAAAATTCAAGTACAATGAATTGTTCAGCGTTAGAGGCATCTGAGTGAAAAGCGATACGTTAGTAAGAGGGAAAATTAATCCCTTAGTAAGACCTTTCTTAAAGTGGGCAGGAGGTAAAAGGCAGTTATTGCCAGAAATTGTTAAGTATGTTCCCAAGCTGACAAGCAAACATACATACTATGAACCTTTCATAGGTGGAGGTGCACTCTTGTTTGAGTTACAACCCCAAAAAGCTGTTATCAATGATAGCAACAGAGAACTGATTAACTGCTATAAAGTAATTAGAGACTCATTAGATGAGCTAATGGAGGAATTAAGCAAGGATAAATATAGCAATAGCGAAACTTCTTATTATGATATGAGAGACTTAGATCGTTCAGCTAAAAAATATGCCGATTTGTCGGCAGTTGAAAAAGCAGCACGAATCATTTATCTAAATAAAACTTGCTACAATGGTTTATTTAGGGTTAATTCCCAAGGTCAGTTTAATGTTCCGTTTGGCAGATATAAAAATCCCAATTTTTTAGATGAGGCTGTTTTAAGAGCAGTAAACAAATACTTAAGTAGCAACACCATTACACTGTTAAATTTGGATTTTCAAGAAGCTGTTAAAGATGCCAAAAAAGGAGATTTTATTTATTTAGATCCTCCTTACGATCCTGTTTCGGAAACAGCTTCTTTTACTGGATATGATGTAAATGGCTTTAATAGACACGAACAAGAACGACTAAAAAAAGTTTTTGACGACCTAACGGCTAAAGGTTGTAAAGTGATGATGAGTAATTCTTGTACGGATTTTATTCTTGATTTGTACAATGATTATCGGGATACAATCAAAAAAGTTAGGGCAACGAGAAGTATCAACTCAAATGCCTTAAAAAGAGGTAAGATTGATGAAGTATTAATTTTAAATTATCAAGTTCAGGACAAATAAATATGAGTAAAAACAAAAAAACTGCTAACGATAGAGCCTGGGAAACACTATTTGAAACGCATAACATTTTAGAAGAAGTAGATAAAAATGGCTGTTTTGAAATAGAATCGGCTCAAATCAACAAGCTAAGAGAAAGCAGGCTGATGGCAAAGTTCGATCACTCTGTCAATTTGCCAGATATCTTTCGAGAAAATTATCTATCAATCTTGCCAATCTCTCGCTCAAAATATGTGATTGGTAAGTTTGGTACACACTTTGAAGTTAAGTACGATCCTGAAATAGAAGTGATTCCTTTTGACTTTCCTTCAGAGATAGAGAGTATAGATTACACAAATTTATATTCTGAAAGTTCCGCATTGCACTGTGCATTTAATATCGGCATTATAGATGATTTATTAGGCGAAAAAACAGCTTATACTGTTTCTGGAAGAATGTCTACAGAGTCCTTTAATTTTAACATTATCAATTCCACCACCAACAAACCCTATTCAATCAAGGTTAAAAATTCTCAGTGTGAGATAGATGCCGGATTTGAAAGTAACAACTATTTTGTATTGATAGAAGCTAAGAACTATTCGATCGAGGATTTTTTGATTAGACAACTTTACTATCCTTACAGATTGTGGTCAAAAAAAATAACTAAAAAAGTAATTCCAGTATTGATGACATACTCTAACGACGTTTTTAGCTTTTTTATTTATGAATTTAGCAATGATGAAAATTATAACTCTCTGAAAATGAGAGAACAAAAGAATTATACGATCGCTCCCGAAGAAATACAACGGAGTGATGTCGATCGGGTATTCAATAATATTAAAGTAATTCCAGAGCCAGATGTTCCATTGCCACAAGCTGATAAATTTGAGAGGATAGTAGATTTATTATCATTGTTATTAGAAAGAGATTTAACCAAAGATGATTTTACAGAAAACTATGAATTTGACCGCAGGCAAACTGACTATTATACTAATGCTGGATTGTATATTGGACTGATAGAAAAGTATAAAGATTACCTGACAAAAAAAGTAACTTTTCGGTTGACAAGTGAAGGAAGGTCAATTTTACATAAAAGACCTAAATTAAAATATCTAGATTTGATTAATAAGATTTTAGAACGTCAAGTTTTTTATTTAGTGTTTCAATTAGCGCTTGAACTGGGACAAATTCCGCCAGAAGATGCAATCTGTAAAATAATCTCAGAAAATCGTTCAGATATTAATGATACAACTATAAAAAGGCGTTATTCTACTGTCCGAGGGTGGATTTCTTGGATTTGGTTCCAAATCAAAGACTAAAATTCGCATAGTTTGATTCTCCGGGCTTTTAGTACCTTCAACCTAGTTCTACCGTAAGGCCCGTTTCTGAAACGGACGCGGCAAGACGGAAAAAGGTGCGGAAGCAGACATTTATCTATAAATAACAGCCTTATAATGTCGATCGCAACTAGAACTGAATATAATAAATACTTCTGAAGTTGTCAGCGGATGTGGCACGGGATTAAACAGACAGCGCTCGATCGACCAAAAATTTTCGTTAGAATTATATATGTCAGCCTCGCCGGCAAAAATGCCCGATCGCCCGATCGGCAGATTTAGCTTCGGCTGTGCCAAAATTGTCTAACTCGCTCACAAGTGTTACCAGTCAAAGATCGTGCTGTGACACTTTACCCCACCAAGCAAATGCAAGATTTTATTAATAACGTCTCTCGCTACCCCCGGTTTTTCATTACGATATGTCTGGGAATTTTCTTTTTCCTGTTCGAGCGACTCAAACCCCTGCTCGATCGACCGGCAACTGCGATCGCCCTGATTAGTTCGATTGTAGCGACTTTTGTCTTTCTAACTTTTACACTGCGCGCCATGTTAGGCCTGAGTTCGGTTTAAAGCCAAGCTAGAGCGCAAACATTAACTGCAAATTCAGTTAAAACACTAACTCCCAAAGTAACTGCCAACTCTTGCAGGCGATCGCACACTTGACAATAGTCGCTGCGATAGATTGGAAGAGGAACAAAATTGCCCTAGTTACGCCAGTGCTGCTCAACCAAGGCCCAGGCAAACATTACCGAAGTGCAGGACAAGCGTTTGGGGCTATCAATATTCACTGGGGAAATACTGCACCTCTGTTTCCCCGGTGTCCCACTTAATCATTGGGAAGCGGCACACCCCGCCCCGCTTTCCTCTCTCGTTAACCTGACGGTATCACGAGAGTTTCCAGCGGACAAGACAGATGAAGTTTGAACATATCTATCAATTTTTTCAAGATCCCCCTCCTGTTTATCTAAACAAGGAATTAGCTGTGTGCTACATTCTCTCCGTGTTATTGCGCGGAGATTCCTACGGTACAGAACTGATTGGCCAACTAGAAAGGGAATTCCCCATCTACCGCCTTTCTGATACCGTTCTCTACAGCGCTCTGAAATTCCTCGAAGATGAAGGCGTAATCACCGGTTACTGGAAAAAAGTAGAAGGACGCGGCCGCCCCCGCCGGATGTATCAAATCCTCGCTGAGTGGCGGCACCAAGCTCAAGACCTCGCTCGTCTCTGGCACGATTACATTGGTCAGGGAAACGGTGCGTCAGAGCGTCGTTCCCGCGCCTTAGAAACTGGTCACACAGGTTAGCCGAGTTGGAATCGGATGCCTAAACCCTGGAGATGCTGGCGCTACTTGCAAAGCGATTTGCCTTCCTTGCCTTCGCTTTGCTCGATCGCCCGCCGCACAGCGATTAAAGCAGCTACACTACGTCAGGACTTACGCATTGTCACTTGAGAATTAGGGATGATGGGGAGATATGGGAATTTGGTGATGGGGAGAAAAAGGTTTTGCTACAAAGCTTTCTGCGAATTTTGGTAAAAAAGTGTCTGCGTAAGTCCTCGATCGCTTTCATCGGTAAAGTTCTGTAAAGTAAGAGTAGATAATTTCAATTACACAAACTTCTACCGATGGATACTACTGTTCTTTCTTCAACGTTTGTAATCACGCTGCTGCTGGCTGTAGGCTTGTTTTTCTTCATCAAGGCCTCAGTCAAAGCTCGAATCGAACAAATCAAGCTGGCTTCCGAGAGCGCCCAAGAGTCACTGTTAACCCAGCTACAAGAGTATTTTGCTTCTAGGGCTTACCGAGTTGTAGCCGTCGATGCTCCCAACTATAAAGTCACTTTTGAAGGTTTTGTGCGGCCTAGTTGGTTTTTAGCTATTTTTCTAACCATGCTAAGTGCAGGTGGCACTCTGTGCTTGGGACTGGTTTTGGGAATGCTAGTTCCTTCTTCAGGTCAAATTTTCCTAGCTTTGGTACTGCTGTCCCCGCTGGCGGGCATATTTTACTGGAAAAAAGCTGGACGCTCGGAGCAAGTCTCGCTCAAACTCGAATCAGTTGCTGAGTCTGGAAGCCAAACCAAGAGCTTGGTTACTGTCAGAGCTCACCGCGATGAACTAGCAGCCATGCAAAAAGCTTTAGATTTGAAACCGATCGATTAAAAGTTTGACGCGGAACGTTTTTTGATATGCTAGATGCCGTAGTTAGACTTCGAGCTGACAAACGGATGACTCAAGAGTGGCTCTCTCGTTGGCTGTTTTTTTGCTCCCCTTGTTCGATCGACAAAACAGTCAAAAAAAACCATTATCGTGAAAGTGCCAATTGTGGCTATCGCCTTTGGGCTGCGATCAAGCCTGTTGCGATGGCTCCTTATACCCTAATTTCTAAGGACTTTTCGCAGAAATTTCAGTTGGCACTCTCCAGACAATGAGAACTCTCGCGCTTTTGTTAAAAGACTTAGAAAAACATTGCTGTCAATGTTTTGAGCTAAACATTTTGAGCTATGCGCGGCTGGCTGACACCACAGGAATTTTTTCTGTGGTAGCTTCCAACATCACCTTTAAGCTGGGAAACAAGAAATGGTTCTCTTCTACGTATTGGGCTCCAAATAAACCTTTTTCAGCCCAGAAGTATCTGTCAGTGGTATGCTCGTTACGCTTGACTAACAGCAAAGCTGGGGGAGCAATGCCTTCTGCATGGATGAACTTGCGAGCCGCTGTTACGGGTTTATCTTCGCCGCTCTCGATGCTATATTGAGGCACACACTCTAAAATTCTGCGTCCTTCTTGTCGGCGGCGACTCTTGCGTTTGCGTCTCCTGGCCAATTTCTTTACCTCCTCTGTGAGCAGACAGTATGAGCAGACAGGTTGTAATGATAGCTACCAAATCCGAGGTCAGTATATCCGTTCTAGCTCAAAAAATCAACTGTTTTTAATATATCGACATAATCTTAACATTCGTGCCGATCGACAAAAGTGTAGCGGTTGTGGTATGGCTGGCCGCAAGTTCCGCCAAAAGCCAAGCTTGGGGATCGGTGGAAGCTACGCGGACGGCGATGCGGGGCAATTTTGGTTCATGAAAGCCCCATGCCTTCAAGATAGCTGCCTTCTATCAAAGGGAAGAAACCTGAAAAATAGAAGTCTCTCATCAGTAATCGGTGGCCGATCATTTGTAATTTACTTAGAATTCCGTTAGATATCTTAATGTGGCGCTCATGTTAATGCCAGCCAGTTCAGAATTTGTCAAACTTTGCCGCTCGCAGGTGGCCATCGCCGTTAGTTTGGGAGCGAAATTCAGCGCGGTATACCTGACACAAGAGTTGGTAGAAGGCAGTGAAGCAAAGTTGGTGCCGATCGCGGTTTACCCAGAAACCTCAGCCGAATCGGAAGAAAATCAGGGGTTGAGGTTGCAATCTCCCGAAAGCTCGACAGTAAAACCAGTGCCGCTACTGCTAGCGCCGCCGGTTCTTCCTGTGGAAGAATCAACCGTAGGATCGATCGCACCCGAGGCGCTTGGGGGTAATGAGCGCAGTTCCCATCAGTGCCAAGGCCCGGAGAATGTGTGGCAGCAGCGCAGGCAAATTGTGACGCCTCTGATACACGAGGGAGCTGTAATGGGACTCCTAGTCAGCGGTCGGCAAGACAGGCCTTGGAACGAGCGAGAGGAGGCTCAAATACAACAAATTGCTCGCACCTTAGCCCTAGCCTGCATTTTAGACCAGCGATCGCAGTGGATGCACCAGGAATTGGGCGCGAGTCGGCAAATCCAGGCTCAGGTTTACGACACGATGCACAATTTGCTGCACCAGTTCAAAAGTCCGCTGACAGCGTTGCGAACTTTTGGCAAGTTGTTAGCGCGGCGGCTGGTACCGGAAGACAAAAACCGCAATGTGGCTTTTAGTATTGTCCGAGAGAGCGATCGGCTGCAAGAGTTGCTGGTCCAGTTTGATCGAACCGTTGACACCGGCGAAGCACATCTAAAACTGCGATCGGGCACTTCAGAAAAAGCAATCTCCAATGTGGAATCAATCCGGCATTCTCCTCTGTCGCTGTCACCTGCGGCCAATTTGAAGGAATCCTGTTTTGTGATAGAAGTATTAAAACCGCTGTTAATTTCCGCCGAGGCGATCGCATCTGAAAGGCATCTGAAATTGCTAGCCGACCTGGAGACGGATTTGCCACCAGTCGGGGCGAACGATCGAGCTTTGCGCGAAGTTTTGAGCAATTTAATTGACAATGCTTTGAAATATACCCCTGCCGGCCGCCAAATTTATATTAAAGTGAGGTACAAAGCAGCGGATGGCGATCGGGCAGGATACAGCCAATTGCCTGCCATAGCAGTTGCCGTCAGCGACACAGGTTCCGGCATTCCTCCCCAGGATTTAGAGCATTTATTTGAGCGACACTACCGGGGAGAAAAAGCGCAGACAGAAATTCCCGGCACAGGATTGGGTTTGGCGATCGCCCGCGATTTAGTCCGCCAAATGCAAGGAGAAATAGAAGTATTTTCCCCAGTCAATCGTGAATGGCTGCCATCTGCAGAAACTAATTTATTATATCCAACCGATCGCGGCACTACCTTTGTGGTTTGGCTACCCGTGAATAAGTAACGAACTCTACTGCTAGGAGACATTTTTTATGAAGCATCTGCCTTTATTCGATAAAATTCCCAAGTTATCAAATTCTTTAAAAGTTTTCAAGAAACACTTTTTGGGTGTACCCCTTTTAGCTTTTTTTAACATTCTGACTATTGTGATTTTGGGCGGGCTGAGCGTATATGCCAAATTTAACAACAAGGGACGCGGAGTTGAACGCCTATTTAGCGATCCTTTTAATTTCTGGCTCCCTTATGAAGGAATTCTAACCGGACTTTCCGAAGTTATCGGGTGTCTCCCAGTCGCAATTTGTGCATTTACTTTCGGAGTGTTGCGCCAAAAAGATCCGGGTAGTAGAGCGACGATATTCTTATTTTTTAGTGCTTTACTCCTGGGAGTTTTTTACCTGGATGACAGGTTTCGGATGACTTTGATTATGTCTCGGTTGGGAATATCTAAGAAATTAATTTATTTGTGTTATGGTAGTGCAGTTTTCCTTTACGGAGTTAAGTTTTGGCGATACATCAAAACTACTCCTTACCTGCCATTAGTTGCAGCATTCATCTTGTTTGCTATCTCGCGGTTGGAGGATATTGTAAACACTCCAAATCAAGGACTACACGCGATTTTAGAAGATGGCACTAAATTATTAGGTCTAGTGAATTTAGCCCTGTATTTTTGGTACGTCTGTCATCATGAAGTTTGGCGGCATTTCCAGCAAAGCGAAAAGCGTTGATCGCCTCGATGGTATTACTACAAAAAAAGCCGTTGCTTAATTAGGGTATCACTAAGCAACGCGGGCGATCGTATAAAACCAAAATAATTTCTTTGATTTTGATAGGGAATCGGAAGATTAGCAAATTTTAGATAGTGAATTAATCATCGAAGCGAATGTCTGAGCAACTTGTTGCCTGATGTAGAATAACAAAAAGTTTTTCCTGTCAAACGAACTATCAGGATGTGTTAATCTTGTATTTACGCCCTCAACAATTCAGCAACATCCTAACTGATGTAGCACCGGTTCATAGGCTTTAACTATTTTTTTACGAAACTCGATCGCATAAAGTTTCATTTTTTCTGCTTCTCTACGGAATGCAGTCTACTAAATATACATCAAATAGGCTGTATTTTTACGGCACAGTGGGTAACGCCTCGGAAGAGATTGTTAAAAAATATATTGAAAACCAACACAATTAAGTTAGAAAAATGTGTCTAAAGCCGCATCAAGTCCCCCCTTTTCTGGGTGGGGACTTGATGCGGGAAAAAATTATGTCAGAATTCCGATGAATGAGGAATTAGCAATTACCCGATTCTCATGCAACTGAAAACCGGTATATGATCAATTCAGCCAGATAAGTTTTCTAGGCATTAGCTACGGCGATATTAGTGGCTTTACAGATAGTCGGCAGATCAATAATAAACTGCGTTCCCTGCTCTGGCGTAGAAATACACTCCAATTGACCGCAGTGTTTTTCTATCAGAATTTTTCTGCTGATAGACAATCCCATGCCTGTACCTTTTCCTAGGGGCTTAGTAGTAAAAAAGGGAGTGAAAAGTTTAGCACGAACTTTCTCTGTCATGCCCACACCATTATCAGCAATTGTTACCAGGATGTGGGAAGCCGAGCCAATGTTGTCATGCGAATTGCCGGGTACAACTTCAGTCCGAATCAAAATCTGGGGGTGAAAAACTGCACCATCTTCTCTACTTACCCGCTCTTCTAAAGCATCTATAGCATTCGCTAAAAGGTTCATAAACACCTGATTGAGCTGACCGGCATAACAGTTCACAAGCGGCAATGCACCATAGTCTTTTATCACATTAATAGCAGGCCGATCAGACTTAGCCTTTAGTCGGTGCTGTAAGATCATCAAAGTGCTATTAATGCCTTCGTGGATATCTACTGATTTAATTTCAGTTTGATCCAACCGCGAAAAATTGCGTAGAGAGTGAACAATATTCCGAATGCGTTCGATCCCTAACTGCATGGAAGAAAGCAATTTTGGTAAATCATCTATGATAAATGGCAACTCTGCATCTTCTATTTCATGGACAATTTCTGCTTCGGGTTGCGGGTAATATCTTTGGTAAAGATTCAACATATTAATGAGTTCTTTAATATAGTCGTTGGCGTGGGAGAGATTGCCGTAAATAAAGTTAACCGGATTGTTGATTTCATGAGCGACACCTGCAACTAATTGACCGAGACTAGACATTTTTTCACTTTGAATTAGCTGGAGTTGTGTTTCTTGCAGTTCTTTGACAAAATGTTCTAAGGCAATAGATTTTTGGTACTCTTTTTCTTGACTGATACGGAGTGCTTTCTCTACTTGTTCGCGCCGCTCTATTTCCGACTGCAATTTATGACTTAGAGAAAAACTTCTCAAAGCTGTTAGCATCGTAGTGTATAGCTTTGATGTCGTTAATTCAGTTTTAGTTTTATAGTCATTAATATCGTAATTGATAATAATGCTTTTTTCGGGTACTTGTCCGGGTTGACCCGTGCGTAAAATAATTCGCACTAACTGGTTGCCTAAGACTTCGCGGACATATTTAACAAAGTTTAAGCCAGCATCATCTGTTTCCATAATTACATCAAGTAAGATAATGGCAACATCAGGATTTTCTTGGATTAGCTGTGTAGCTTCACGAGCCGAGTAAGCATTAATGAAGGTTAAAGATTTGTTTTCAAAGACAAACTTCCTTAGTGAAATTTCGGTAGCGGTGTGAACTTGATCCTCATCATCTACAACTAAAATTTTCCAACTTTCAGTCAGTTTTTCTTCTGTGGTTTCATCTGCAAACAATATCTCATCATTGGAGTCGATTGATTCGGCAAAGAATACTGTTTCTGGAGATGGTTTAGTTAACAAATCGTCAAAATCACTTTTCATTGCTGTACACCTTTATTTTTTACTAATTGTTAGGTTTGAAGTTACAAAACCTGTTAAGAAAAAGGCAGAAGGAAGAAGAGTTACACAGCAACCTTTTCACTCGTCCTTATTTTACTTTTAATGAGGTGGACTTACTTAGTTATCTTTGCCAGGAAATCGGAATTGGAACTCTACATTTGTGCATCAATTTGCATGGGTAATTTAATAATAAACTTGGTTCCTCTTCCCACCTCACTTAGACATTCAATTTCACCTTTGAGTTTTTGGGTGACTAAATTGTAAACAATATGTAACCCTAATCCACTGCCACCTTGACCACGCTTAGTGGTAAAGAAGGGCTCAAAAATTTTACTTAAGTTTTCTGGGGGAATACCTTTACCTTCATCGGCGTATTCAAACCTTAGCCACTTACCTTCTTGCTTCCAAGCAAAGATTAGTTCCCCAGAAATTCCTGGTTCGTAGGCATGAATCAGAGAATTGATCAGCAAGTTCGTCACAACTTGGGATAAGGCTCCTGGATAAGAATCTATGGCAATCTTGCTATCTCCCTTAATTTTAAGCGAATGTTGGCTATTTTTCAACTTTGGTTTTAATTGTAATAAAATTTCATCAAGATAAGGTCTGATCTGGAAAGTACGTCGTTCTTCGCTAGAGCGATCTACTGCTACTTGCTTAAAGCTTTGAATCAATGCTGCCGCCCGATCTAGGTTAATTAGAAGTGCCTTACTGCTTTGGGTAGCAATATCGACAAACTCTTCTAAATCCGAGCGCTTCATTTTGCCACTTTTATAAATAGATGCAAATTCGGTGGTATTTTCTGCCAAAGCTGAAGCAACAGTGACACCCACTCCGATGGGAGTATTAATTTCATGGGCAACACCAGCAACTAATCCTCCCAGAGATGCCATTTTTTCCGATTCGACTAGCTGAGTTTGGGTGGCTTTTAAAGCCTCTAGGGTGTTCGATAATTGTTGAGTACGATCGCTCACTAATTGCTCTAAGTTTTGATTGAACTCCTGCAAGTTATTGTAGAGTTGGGCATTTTCAATGGAAATGGCAATTTGGGCAGATAACAATTGTAACAGCTCCAGCCTATCTGTAGTAAAAGCCCCTTCTGTTAGGTTATTTTCTAGGTAAATAATACCTGTCAGCTTACCTTGGTGTAGCAGAGGAGTACAAAGAATAGATTTCGGTTGAGTGGCTGCAATATAAGGATCGCGGGTAAATTGTCCTTCTTGGGTAGCGTTATTTAAAACCACATTTTCTTGGGTGCGGATGACGTAGTTGACGATCGCACTTGCCAGCAAAAGAGTCCCTCCAGAAGCTGCTGTTGGATTGAGAGGAAGCGATCGCAGTACACTAACTTCATCCTCCTTCACCGAACCTTCCGCCTCAATCGCCCAGTTTCCAGCTTTTTCTAAAATCAAAAAACCTTTTTGGGCCCCCGCATTTTCGATCGCAATTTTCATCAATCTTTCCAGCAACCTACTCAAAACTATTTCACCCGAAATCGCTTGGGAAGCTTTCATCACAGTAGTTAAATCTAACGTATCTCCCAAATTATTGCTAGTAGTCGCCGTCGTAGTTCGGTTAACTTTTGTTTGAGTGGTTGTCTTCCCTGATGTTCTCGCGATTAATTGTGGATATTTTTCCTCCAAACTCTCCACTTTACGTTTAGCACCCCAGTATTGGTAGCCATAGTGGGCTTTAGTCAAGTAGATTTGGGCAAATTCTTCTTTGTCTTTCCCCAACCAGAACTTAGCAGCCAGTTCCGCCGCCAGCGCTTCATTCTGAATAAAATCATGCTCTCTGGCCTCAGCTATCGCGCGATCGTACAAATCCATCGCCTCCAAATCTCGACCTGAAATTCTCGCCATTTCTGCCGCCACCAGCCAGAACTTATGCGCGAAACTTTCCGAGCAGTTGTCCGCCCAAATTTTGATTTGTTTCTGATTAGCTTCTAATTGCTCCCAGTAATCTTTTCGCTCCGATTCAGAAACGTCTGAATACAGAGCCGTTAAGATCAGACAACGGTAAAAATGATGGTGAGCACTAGAAATGTGACCCATCAAATAATCGAGCAGTTCTGCCGCGCGATCGGATGCTTCTAGCGCCTCACTATACTGTTCGTAAAGATATAAAGTCTGCGCTTTTAAAACATAAAACTCGCACAGCGCTGCCATACTTTTACGGCTGTGGAAATTTTCTAAATGCTGTTTTTCGCTAACTTCATCCTCTTCGCCCATCAAATTTAAAATTGCTATTTTATTAGCAATAATTATATCAATTGCCCAGAAATTTTTAGTTTGCTCGCAAAAATGGAGCGACTTGCCAATATCTTCCCAGAGATTATTCAAATTCATGCCCTGGAAGAAATAGGTAATAGTTTGAAACATCCGGTTATAACCCGTCCATTGCAAATTGCCCGATTGCAAGCCAACTTTATAACCTTCGTTATTAATTTCAGCCGTGGTTTTGAGCGGTCTCACCCAGCAGTTTAAGTAATTGGCAAAGATCACACTATCTTGGCAGTTTTGAGACAAGTTATTTGAATTTTCGCTGAGAGTCAGAGCGAGTCTGCCAAACTCATAAGCCGATTGGTAATCCCCTAAAATTGAATTTAGGATAATTCCATAACATGAATAGCAGTAAGACCCTCCCGCTACAAAACCGTACTTGAGAGAAAGATTAATCGCTTTGATCACAGTCAACTTCCACAGCTCTTGAGATGAAAAGAACGTTAGCGGCCCCATGTTACCCAATAATTTTATGGCCATTTGTTGAGCCGGATCTTTCATCTTTTCTGCATTAATTAATGAAGCAATTTCTTGGTTTGCCAAGTTGGCTTTAGCTGCCGCCATTTCCGCATTAACCGCCTCGCTTAAATTATCTTCAGCCAAGTCTATGCCCAGCAAGTGAAGGGCTTTTAGTCCAGATTGAACTGCTGCTTCATATTTACTCAGCAGAGTGTACTGCACGATCAAAATGTTGTATATTTCGGCTTTTTCTAGCTCAGATTTTGCCCGAGCAAATGCCAGTTCTATTAAAGCTTCTGATTCTTCAAAATTGCCGTTTAAATATTCCGCCTCTGCCAGCTCCTTATGAAAGGTAAAAGCTAGTTCGTAGGATTCTTGCCAAATATCGCCCGGTAAAATTTCTCGACCGATTTTTAAGTAGTCTCTGGCAGCAGCATAAGCCGTTGCATCTTTGGCTTTGCGAGCGGCTGTTAAATTTAAAATAGCTAGTTCAGTTTTCTCGTGATCATCAATGATTAAATTCCGACCCGAATTTAAATGATCGGCAATTTCAAAAATTCTTTCGGCTCGTTGCTCAGGAGAAATATTTGCCAGTAACAGACGACCAATTTGTAGGTGAATTGCTGTTTGCAGTTTTGAGTCAATCAAAGCGTAACCTGACTGCTGAACGCGGTCGTGCAAAAATTTATAATTAGTAATTACTAAGTCTGAATTAATTATTTCTGATTCGGTAGCGCCTAACTCAGAAGTAGTGAGAATCAATCCCTCTTGGATGGCTGGCAATAGTTCTTGAAACGTGGCTCCCCAAGATTTCTCATTAATAATTGAGAGAGTGTTTAAGTCAAAACTATTACCCACGCAAGCAGCCAAACGCAAAACTTGCTGAGTTGATACGGGCAGTTTTTTCATTTTGCCAAGCATCAATTCAATGACGTTATCAGTAATACCTACTGATTCAATTTCTGAGATATTCCAATCCCAGTTTCTTTTTGGAAAATTGAATTTCAGCAGGTTTTCTTGATAGAGAGTTTTAAGAAACTGATTGACAAAAAAAGGATTACCTTGAGTTTTACTGATAACTAACTCTGCTAGGGGGAGTGCGGATTTTGTGTCTTTACGGACGGTATCAGCAATTAAGTTACTTATCTGGTGAAGGTGTAAGGGAGCTAAAGTAATTCGCTCGATTCTTGCACCTTGATTTTGCAGTTCATCCAAGGTCATCATTAAAGGATGAGATGGGTTAACTTCGTTGTCTCGATAAGCACCAATTAGAAATAGATATTTCGTTTGCTCATCTGCCATCATTACTTGTAGCAATTTCAATGTAGCAGAATCAGCCCATTGTAAATCGTCGAGAAAGATGACTAAGGGATAGTCAAATGAACAAAACACGCGGATAAATTTTTGAAATACTAAATTAAAGCGGTTTTGTGATTCTGTAGCGCCTAATTCTTGTACGACCGGCTGTTTGCTAATGATTAATTCTACTTCAGGAATGACATCTACAATGATTTGACTATTAGCGCCAACCGCAGCTAATATTTTTTCTTTCCAGGTATTGAGTTGGGTTTCGCTTTCAGTTAAGAGTTGCTTGACTAATGATTGAAACGCTTTGACAACTGCCGCGTAAGGAATATTTCGTTGAAATTGGTCGAATTTTCCGGCAATGAAATAACCTCTGGCTTTAGTAATTGGTTTATAAACTTCTTGTACTAAGGCGGATTTTCCAATGCCGGAGTAACCGGATACTAGCATCATTTCGGTGCTGCCTCTGCTGACTCGCTCAAAGGCTGCTAATAAGGTTTCAACTTCTGTTTCTCTGCCGTAGAGTTTTTGAGGTATTTGAAACTTATCTGTAATATCTTTGTGGGCGATCGCAAAATCTGCAATTCCTCCCATAGTTTTTAATTGTTCTAGGCATTCTTCTAAGTCAGCGATAATTCCCCAAGGGCTTTGATATCTGGCTTCAGCGGTTTTCGCTAATAGCTTCATTACAATATTAGAAACAGCTTTAGGAATTGCTAGATTGATTTGATGGGGCGGTACTGCTTGTTTGGCAATGTGACTGTGGATTAATTCCATTGCATCGCTGTAATCCCATGGCAATTGCCCCGTTAGCATTTCGTAAAAAGTGACTCCTAATGAGTAAAAATCAGTGCGATAGTCGATCGATCGGTTCATTCTGCCTGTTTGTTCCGGCGATATATAGCTCAGAGTGCCTTCTAAAACATTAGGACTTTTAAGGGTTGGATTTTCGCGCCTTAAAACAGTAGAGATACCAAAATCTATAATTTGAACTAGCCCTGTGGTTGAGTTAATAATAATATTGCTGGGATTGATATCTTTATGAATAATTTTATGTTGATGAATTTCACCTAAAGCTCTGGTTATTTTAATAGCTGTTAAGAAAAACTCTTCTAATGTAAGTTGGTGAGAAGCCAACAAGAGCTTTAATGATTCTCCACCACTATCCTCGAAAATAATAGCCAAACTGTTCTGATATCTTTCTAAGCTGTAGGTTTTAGGCACACTTTCTAGGTGAAGATTGCGTGTAATTTCGTATTCCTGCTTGTATCTGACTAACGAAGCTGGCATCGGATAATCTTGCTTGAGAAATTTGAGAATTACCGCTTGGCTGTCTTGCTTTCTCAGTCCCCGGCAAACTAAAGAATTATTACTTTCATGAATTTGGTTGGTAATCTCGTAGCCAGCTAAGTTAATCATTCTTACAGCCTCCTTTAAGTATTAATACTCAATTTCTTTTTATAAAGTGTCAATTTATTAAGTAGATGTATCTTCTAATACATAACTATACCCTAAATTTTAAGAAAAGCTTAAGGTTTCAAAGAAAAGTTATTTTTTGTTAACATTTCTTAATAAAGTACGGATAAAGATTCAGGTCAGCAGTACGATCGCTCCACAGTTTCCCGTAAAATCCGGCAAAACAGAGTGAAGTGCGATCGCCGTTAGTCTTCCTAGGAGATTTGGGCGCTACATAATTAGAGTATAAATAGGGGGAATTACCATGTAATGAAAGCGAGTGCAAATCACCCCATATAGCAATCCTTGCAGGAGTCGTAAATTTTTTACCGCACCCCAATCATCCTCTTATCAAGAAGGGAGGGAGTAAAAAATTCACAAATGATTTAGGAGTGCTATATACATTACCTAAAATTTCAGGATATTCGAGTTCCTGCACTATTGATACCTTGATTCAGCAACGCCTCTTTTTCCTTCTTTATTCCACATCTTCATTACCAAGGATTGCCGATCATTGTAAAGGCGGCCCAATAATAAGGATGCAAAAGCACTCGATCGCCCCGCGCCGCAATTTCCCGAGGCAAAGTTAGACTCATAGAAAGCCCTTCGACTCGCAGCATCCCGTCTTGAATCCGCACGCGCCCCTGCAGCATCTCCAATTGCGCGCGCCGCAAAGCCTCCGCTTTAATCATCAAATTACCACCGCGTCTGGGGGTTCGCAACTGCCGGTAAAACTCCGTCATCAGCCCCAAAGTCCCCTCATCGCTGACTTCCCACAAACTCGCCAAAGCCGATTTAGCACCGCTAGCTACCGCCAAACCCGCAAACCCCAACTCCGCCTCTTCGTCGCCCAAAGCGGTACTGCACGCGCTTAAAACTAACAGATTCACCGGCGGTTCATTCCACCGCAACTGCCGCATTTGATCGAGGCGTAATTTAGTATCCCACAACTGAATGTAAGAATTTTTCGGTTCCCCGGGCTGGAATTCGCTGTGAGTTGCTAAGTGAATGATGCCAAAAGGCCGATTTGCCCGCTGAGCTTGCAAATTTGCGAGAGTAAAATCTTGATTCAAAAATGATTTTCCGCGATCGGGTGGCGCGATCGACTCTAACTCCACCGGTACCGCTGGTAATGGCGCTTTATCTTCAAATACCGACGCCCCCATTGCCAAAATTTCATCATCCGCAATATTGTCGTAGCCGATATCAGTTAAACTCAGACTCGGCATCACGCTAATGCTGTATTTCTCAACTAAAAAGCCTTTGCCGTCGTGAAGGGCCGCAAACGGCACGCTCCGCAAACCTGCTGCCGGAATTACAATTAAATTATCAATCTTTAAAGCTGTCAATTCTGCGGCAACTGGTGCAATTAACCACCGATAAAGTTTTTGCGCCGTATCCAAATAACTAATGCTGCTTCTTTTGCGGGGATTAGTTATTTCGCTTTGCAGGGCGTCGGCTAGTTGCAACACCTGCCAGCGCGTTGTCGCCGGAATTAAAACGCGCTGGGGTTGAGCGTTAGCTGTTACTAACACTAATTCTAAATGCTCCCCGTTAGGAACATCGGAAACTTCTTTGCCATCCGGCTGCAACCTCTGGGTAAACTTATCTTCTAAGGGATGAGGGGGCTGGGATGCGAGGTTTGTTCTCACAGGCAATAGATTAGATAAATCCTGACTTGCCACCATTACAGAATCATTTTCTTTGGCAGCGCCTGCATCAGCTCCGCTGACCCAATTCATATAAATGATTGCAGATTTTACCCCGGTAATTTTTTCGTTTTTGCGAAGAGTTTCGTAAATTACCGACATATTACTAATCGGCGTTCTTGCGGGCAAGTCCAGATATTTTTCGTACTCGCGACTAAAGGTTTTCTCAAATGCTAAAACTCCCGAGCCGATCGAATCTAATCTGCGAAAAGGAACGAAAATATCCTGGGTTATTGGGGAATTTCTGTGTCGATTTGACGATCGCAATTCTACTTGCAAAGATGCAGGAAGTGACAGCGCAGCATCAGGATTTACGGTCACTACTGGCACTACAGGCGGTTCGGGAATTGGTGCGGGAATTGGTGCGGGAATTGGTGCGGGAATTGGTGCGGGAATTGGTGCAGGAGCAGAGGGCGCGCCCGGTGTAATTAGGGAAATCTGATTTGGGAAACTTCCCTGCGTGTAAGTTTGTCCAAAAGAAAAATTGGGCAAAATGGCGTTTCCCGCGCCAGCATTAATGCTTCCCGTGGTTCCATTGTCGATCGCGCCGCCAACTACAAACGGTCGATCGATACCGCCTCCGTGGCGAATTTCGATCGCCCCCGCCCCCGCACCTCCGGCAGTAGAAATACTGGAAATATTGCCCGATATATCGTTGAAAACACTGTTCGAGCGAAACAAACCGAGGGTGGTCACATCAACGCTGCCGCCAGTGCCGCCAGTGCCGCCTTGAGCGTTGACAAAACCCAACTGAATGTTATCAGTCGCGCTCAGGGAAACGGCCCCGCCGTTGCCGTTTGAAGTGCTGCTGGAGTTGAGATCGAGAGCCGAAATGCCCGATGAAGAGGTGAGAGCAATATTTCCGCCGATCGCCCCCGAAGCGTTCAAAGCTCCCGCAGTTAAAGGCCCAGCATTGGTTTGGAGAGCGATCGCGCCTCCAGTGCCCGTTGCCGATGAAGAGTCGATCGTGCCTGCAGCAACAGTATTTCCCTCAACCCGAATGCTTCCGCCGTTCGAGGTAATATTGCCAGTCCGAACCTCGCCACTTGCTTGCAGATTCACGCGACCGCCATTCGTCCTTAAATTACCCTCTAAGAGGACATTTTCTGCCTTGATATCGGCTCCCAAAGCGGCCGTAGTTTCCCCCCCGAAGCTAGCGGAATCTCGCGCGTTAACGCTCAAACTGCGCGCTGCAATTGTGGAAGCAGCCGTCACGCTAGCAGCATCGGCCGAGAGCAGGCCCAACCTCTGAGTTTGACCTACTCTGCCGTCAAAAGTAATGTTGCCGCCAGCGCGCAGCGTCAAATTATTAGCCCGGCCCGGAGTGCTGTCGAGGGTATTGGCAAAAGTGATGTTGCCGGTAGTGGCGGCTAGGGTGGCGCGGCGATCGACTGTGACGTTACTGTTGAAAGCGATGTCGCCAGATGTCGCAATATTGCCCGAAACCTGGGTACTGCCGGCGTTTACAGTCAAACTAGCCAGCGGTGCAGCTTGACCGACTGTACCGCCGAACAGCACTCGCTGAGCGTCTAGTCTCAGGGCGCGAGCTCCGTCTAGGCTACCGGAGAACAGAATGCTGCCCGTAGCTTGAGTGCTGAAAGCTGCGTCAGCATTGAGGGACAGGTTGCCGGTCAAAGTGAGATCGCCGCCGGATGTGGCAATGTTGGCGCCGATCGCAGTTTGGGGCGCGTCGAGAGTCAAGCTAGCGCTGCCGCTTGTACTCAGGGGATTGTCGATCGCGATCGAGCTGCCTTGAAGTGTCAGCGGGCTGTTGAAGGTAATGGGTGCGACGATCGCGATCGACGAGCTGCTACCGTTTTCGCGCCCGATCGCGATCGAACGAAAACCCCCCGTCAAAGCGCCCAGATCCCTTGCCGTCAAGTCCAAAATGCCCAAAATATCGCCGGTGCCACCGATGCGAATTCCTCGGCTGTCGTTGGGCTGCAAGCGAATTGTTCCCCCCGCACTGGTGACGGAATTGCTGCCGCCTCTGAAGTCAATACCGTTAGCAGTGAGAGCGATATTGCCGCTGTTGGCATTAAGTCCGCCCAGAGAGATGCTGCTGGCAAAAATGTTGATGTTGCCACCTTGAGTCTCGATTGCGTCCTTGAAGTCATTGACAACAAACACTCCGCCCGCTCTAAATGTTACGGTGTCTCCCGTTCTCGCTTGCAGGGAAAGTTTGTTATCGGGCAAGTTTTGGACGGTGATGTAGCCGGGGGTATCTATAACCACGTTGCTGCCGGCCGCCATCTGTTCCAACTGCACTTCTGAGATCGATGTTTCATTGGGTTCTGGTGCCGATTCGAGTTCCCCGCCAGTCGATCCGGCGCTGGTGTCGCCGTTACCGCTGACGATCGTAATATTTGCCGGATCGAGCCACAAATTGCCGATCGCACCGTTAGTCGCGCGGGTATCGACCTCTCCTTGGAAAGTTAAAGCATTTTTGCCCGAAACTTCTACTCTTCCGCCGTTACCTGCGGCGATGCCCCCGCGAGCACTAATATTTCCGAAGAAGCGAGTTGTATTATCTGACCAAATTACCGCAGTGCCGCCATTGCCGCGGTCGATCGCGTCTGCTGCGATCGTAGAATCAGGACTAACATAAGTTACCTGGGCATTTGGCACGGGTTGCATCCCCCGCCAACCGCCTCCGACGCGCACAAATCCTCCGCCGTCAGTCCCGGAAGCATTGATATTTGCGCCGAAGAGTCCGACTTTTTCCCCTAAAATATTGACTGTGCCGCCAGCAATGCCAGAAGGAGCAAATACATTTACAGAACCCGAGACGATCGCACTTCCTCCATTTATCGGCACTGTTTGGCCGCCAGTCAGGATTAATTGACCTTGTTCGTTAGTCGTTAAACCTGTGGCTGACGCTACGCCGGGCCCCGTCAGCAACTGAGGCAAAGCTTGTGGGGCGATCGCCGATTTTTCTGACTGCAAAGACGGAGTAATTTCTAAACTCAATAAATTGCCGATTTGACTGATGCGGACTGCATTTTGTCCCGGAACAGCAGCCACTGTAATTTGACCGTTGGGAGCGGATAATTGTCCTGTATTAATAACTGTGCCACCGAGCAAAGTTAAACTTTGACCGCTGCTAACTGCCAAGTTTCCCGCATTGACAATTGTACCAATGTGTGAATTATTAAAATTAAATTGATTGGGATTTCCCACTAAAGCTTTATAATCATTAATTCCGGTGGCATTAAACCAGCCGTCACCGAAACCAATACCCGTAGTAGTTGTCGCAAAAAAAGACCCCGGCACGTTCAATCTAGCATTTTGACCGAAGACAATTCCCGCCGGATTCATTAAGAATAAATTCGAGTTGCCGCCGCTGATCGAAATCAGACCGTTAATGATGGAAACATCGCCGCCGGAAATCCGCCCTAAAATATTTTGAATATTTGGATTAGTTAGAAAATTAGCAATTTGACCTTCGCTGAGATTAAATTGGCTGAAGCTGTGAAACAGATTTGCCCCGTTTCCAGACAGTTGTCCCCCGCTAATGTCTGTGCGGTTTTGCTCGGACTTAACAACAGTATTAGTGCCGTCATTTGCAGGAACTACAGGTTGCGATCGCACTGCTAGCGGTAGCAGCCAAAAACCTAATGTCAAAATTAGAGCAGAACGAAAATAGGTCATTAATCAGTTGACAGTTGACAGTTGGCAGTTGATGGTTGATATTTGTCATTAGGGGAGCATCCCGATTTGGTGAAAAGCGTTTTTTAAAAGAGCTTTCCAGCTCGCTTACCTAGATCGCTTCGAGATATCCAGGGCGAACACTCCTGAAAGGAAAATTGGATGCTCCTGTCATTAGTCTGAGGGAAGTCAGAAAAGCCAATTCCCCATTGTCTATTACCAATTCCCCATTACCAATTCTAATCTCTTGTACTTGAGATTTTTTTTGAGCAGTAATGTTCCGCGAAAGTACCCATAAACTTAAAAAGGTCGATCGAACACCGCCACCGCCGGGGGTTGATCGCACTCCAAAACCACCCGTTGCCAGAATGTGGGAAATACAACGCAAATTTTGTATTGATCTGTAACCAGTGTATTGACAAAATGCCCCCAGAGTCCTATGATTGGAGCACGGATTGGGTGGGAAAGTAAAAACCCATACAATAACTGGCTCCTCTAATGAAGTTAAAAACAAAATATTGATGCTTTTAGAGACCAACCATGCAAACTCCAACTTTCCCATTTCTAACGGAACAAATAGTTGAGCAGATATTTTCGTCAGGCGAACTGACTCGCGATGACAGACAGCGAATTCAGTCAATGCTGTTAAATGAGTCGATCGGCGAAAATGAATTGAGCTTAATTGAAAGAGTCATGGAAGGCGTAGTCAAGGGAATACTTGACGTACTCAATTAGTTGAGAAGGGGCGATAACTTATCTAAACGTAAGGTGCGCTAGGCCGCGCACCTTACCCTAATTTTAAATAAAAAAATCGCAAAGCGAAAAGCGAAAATTCTGTCACGGTTCTAAAAATCATCATCCGGGCTGTCATCCGGGCCGTCATCCGAACTCTGATCACGACGTACAAGTTCAGAAAGAGGCCTATCGTTACTCCAGGCCCACCACACGCAATCGCACTGGCAGCGGTAAAATTCTTGCCACTTGCGACGGTTGAACTCGGTGTATACTGGCGATCGGCGATTAATCCAGACCTCAGCCGCATCCGTGCAGTTAGCGCCGCACTTGGGACAGCAAAACTCATTAGCGTGAACCGCCGTTGCAGTCCATTCAGGAGGATGTGGAGCAAAAGCTTCCATGTGTTAGAGTTTCTATCTAAACTGCTGGTAATTACGGCAAATCAAGGGTTGCTCAAGATCCGCAGAGTTCGGAATCACCTAAGCAATGACATAAATACGCTGTTGAGTGCGTAATTCATCTGCCCCTTATTTTTTTTAGCATTTGCCGTCAGATGAATAGTATAACTGATGTGGTGCAAGCCGTCGATCGGCATTCTCAACTATTTCAAGGACTAGGCTCATGTCTATCTACAATCTTATCTCGTTTCTGGGCATTTTTGGCTTATGTGCGATCGCCTGGATTTTCTCAGAAAACCGCCAAGTTCGGTATATACCTTGGCGCGTCATCATCTGGGGCATTGGCCTGCAATTAATCCTAGGATTTTTAGTATTCCTGTTCCCCCCAACTCGCATCGCCCTAGAGTGGTTTACTAGCTTACTGGATGGAGTATTCACCGCTGCTGACGCTGGAGCGAGGTTTGTATTCGGCAGCAATATTGTACCAATACCTGGTAAAGAGCCGGCAGTTAATTTAGGATATATTTTCGCCTTTCGAGCTTTACCGACAGTCATCTTTTTTTCTGGCCTCATGGCCTTGCTATACAACATCGGCGTAATTCAAATTGTCACCGAAGTTTTTGCCAAAATCTTTTATATGACAATGCGGTTGAGCGGCGCAGAAGCCCTCAGTGGCGCTGCTAATATCTTCGTAGGAATTGAAGCGGCAATTGTCGTCAAGCCTTATTTGCCACAAATGACTCGTTCCGAACTTTGTGCAATCCTCTCTTGCTGTTTTGGGACGGCCGCTTCTTCAACTTTAGCAATTTACGTAAGTTTTCTCAAGCCAGTTTTTCCCAATATTTTAGGACACTTAGTTTCAGCTTCAATTATCGCCATTCCCGCTTGTTTTGTTTTATCCAAAATCTTAGTACCGGAAACAGGCGTGCCTTTGACAATGGGCGGTATTCCCAAGGAAGAACCAAAGCCCAAAGGCCGCGAGTTTGTGGGAGAAGAAATTTCAGACATGGAGCGCGAAGAATTCAAACAAGAGACTGTTGGGGGAGAACCCATCGAACGAGTCAGCCCTTTGGATGCAGCGATAATTGGTGCATTGGACGGCGTAAAAATGGCAGTGGCAATTGCCGCTGTTTTGATTTTAATCTTAGGCTTAGTTTCCTTAATCAATCAATTCTTTGGTTGGCTGGCAATTTTGCCAGGCCCAATTGGTGGCTTTTTCAAAATAGTCACCTTAGCCAACATTATGGGATTTTTATTTTATCCCCTGACGCTATTAACAGGAGTCTCCATTGACGACTCTTGGCAAGCATCAGTAATCATCGGTCGCAGGCTATTAGAAACAGCCATTCCGCCCTATCAAAGTTTAGCAGAAGCATCGGCAAAAGGACTGGTGAGCGATCGTACAGTTTTGATTGTCAGTTACGCCCTTTCCGGCTTCGCCCACTTAGCCTCCGTCGGCATATTTGTCGGCGGCACAATCGCCCTAATTCCATCCCGCCGTAAAGACATTTCCGAACTCGGTTGGAAAGCATTATTTGTCGGCACCTTAGCGACAATGATGATCGCTTGCATCGCCGGCACATTCGACACCGGAGACGCCAGCATTTTAGGCGCTAAGACAGCCCCTGCTGCCCCGCTAACAGCCCCTGATTCTCCGAAACAATCCCCCGCAAGCGCGAATTCAAAACCGTCAGTTGCTCCAGAAATTGCCAGTCCGAAGCCTTCGGCTAATACCGAAAAAGCTGCTCCCAGAGATCAAGAATCTCCCAAATCTGAATCCAAGAAAAGCCCTTAATATCTTCTAAGCACTCGTAGGGGCGGGTTAACCAACAGTATTTGTCAATAATTGACAATCTCTAAAACCCGCCCTCACCCAACAGTAAATCCCCGCATACTAACAGTTATATTTTCGTATTCGATCGAAATCAAGGTTGATGTAGTTTATTGGTTGTGTGGGGGCGGGTTTCTGTAGATTATTGATGAGAGTTAAATATTGTTGGTTAACCCGCCCCTACGAGTCCCTGACAGATAGGATTGTTTTTTAGGCAGATGCAATTATCAATTATCCCCAAAAAATATGAACCCAGAACCAGAAATTCGCCGTCTGTTAGATGTGATGCCCGCCTCCGGGCGCATGACGTGTAAAATTATTAATAAGCCTCAACAATCTACGGTAATTGATTGCGATTTTCCTTTACCTTGGAATCAATCTCGCCCGATTTATATTAATTTTGATTTGTGGCGGCTGCTATCTAAGCCACAGCGGGATTTACTGATATTAAGGAATGTAAGTTTTCTGTGCAATTTTAAGTGGTTTAAACCGGATATTTATCAAGGTGCGGCTCTAGCGGGAATTGTCGGGACTGTTGTAGAATTGTTGCAGGGAGATGCGATCGGAATTGCGATCGCGGGCGGTTTGACGGGACTGGCGATGACTCGAATTTGGCGCGACAACCGCAGTTCCCAAGTAGAGTTAGATGCTGATGAAACGGCGATTAGAGTCGCGGGAAGGCGTGGTTACAGTGAAGCTGAGGCGGCCGGACATCTGCTGGGTGCGATCGAAGCTGTGGCGCAAATTGAAGGGCACAGTTTGGATTTTAACGGGTTGATTCGGTGTCAGAATTTAAGGGCGATATCGGGTATTTCGGCCGTGGGTGTGCCCGATAGTGTTAGAAAAGATTGAAATAAAAACATCGCTACTCTACCAAATTAGCCTTGATAGACAAAGATTCCAGAAACTTAACTGCCTCATCCAGCATAGCTTCTGGTAATTTCTCAACGATCGCGATCGCCCTTTGACGAGTTTCTCGATTAATTGCTTAGGTCGCAGGTTAAACAGACAAAACTTGCACTTTCATCGTCTTAATCAGCTTCGGTAACGTACTTATTTTAATCGAAAGTGCGATCGGTTGAGTTACCCTTGAGAATTATTGATATAATCAAGAGGGAAACCCATAAAATCCACAACTATGCTAATCCTACCACAACTGGAAAACCTGCGCGATACTCTACCCATAGAAGGAGCTATTCGCATTGAATTAGTGGAAGGCATACCCATGTTTAGAGCCTCCACAACCATCAAAAATCGCATAGAAGAACTGTTAGACAAACAACAAACTTTACCCCTCAATCCTGACGAAGAACAAGAACTAAATCTTTACGAAGAAATCGACGATTACCTCAGTTTTGTCAATCGGACTGTCCGCAATCTTTTCTTCAACCAGATTCAACCTACTGCATAGAAATGTCCCCTCGCCGTCAAATCCCTGAAAATATCCAAAATCAAGTTCGCCAGAGAGCAAACTGTCTGTGCGAATATTGTCATGCCTCCGAAAAATGGCAGTACGTAGAGTTTACTATCGAACACATCATTCCCTTGACTAAAAATGGGACTAATGATATTGACAATTTGGCACTAGCTTGCTTTCACTGCAACCGCAAGAAATCTGATAAAACTACAGCGGTAGATGCTCAGTCAGATGTAGAAGTACCCTTGTTTAATCCCAGACAAGATAGTTGGAACGAACATTTTATTTGGTCTGCGGATGGATTATCAATAGTTGGTTTGACTCGAATTGGACGAGGTACAGTTACAGCATTAGTCTTGAATCGAGAGAGTGCTTAATATTCGGGCCGCTGACAAAGCTATAAAACGACATCCTCTTGCTGGCGATTTAATTCAATCAGAAAGTTGAGCATACTGAGAGTTACTCAAACTTTGAGCGGCTACTTCTGCCTAGAAATTTGTACTGAAATTAAAGCTCGATTCCTGCCGAAAGCTTGGCTAATACACTTATTTTAAGCGAAAGCGCGATCGCCCGATCGACCTCCTATGACTCCTCCTCATCTACCCACCGACTGAGATAATCCGGCAACTCATCAAAAGATACCCCCACCAAACGGCAAAAATCCCTCATTTGGCGAACAGTCATCGTAGGTTCATCTCCCTTTTCCCATCGTCGCACCGATGAAGCCGACACCCCCATCAGCACAGCCAACTCTTCTTGGCTGAAATTAGCATCCTCCCGCAGTCTCCGAAAAGGCAACTCATTTTCTGGTTGCCGTTGACGTTGCCTTTTTTTTACCATATTATATTAAGTATCTAATTTAAGCGCTTAATTTAAGCGTTTTAATGGCACAGCCATAGCCAAAACAGACTGCACTAAAAATCAAAGGTGCAATTCTGTCAGATTCCTATGGGCAAACATACCCAATTCAGAATACAGCCATGAACACCCCAGAAACTACGAATTCCTGGATTATTTACCGATTGCTGCCGAACTTTCAGCGCTTACCCGTCGGACAATTTCGCAGCCGCAGCGAAGCAGAATCTTCCTTGAAAGTCATCCGGCAACTGCTACCCAATACCGAATTAATACTTGCTTTCGAGATTGGCGCCGAAAGTCCAACCACCGAACTCATTGGGCCCCCTGCTAAGGAACCAAACTTGCCAACTTCAGTTAACCGAGAACTCCTAAAAATCTTCCTTATCAGTTCTCGTCCTGCTGTTTCCCGCATCATTCATTCTTTGCACTGCAATAATTTCGCCTGCGTTTCTGACTGGAGTCCCCTTGTCCCCACTCAAAATTCTGGTGAAGTGATGAGCGTCTTAATTAAATATTTTGCTGCCGACTCTTAATCACGGTCTAGTTCCCGCCTTTGTAGGGGCAATTCCCCCGTGGTTGCCCCTTACCTATAACCGAGAACAATGATAAACTTGATATTCATACCCATCCACACCAGGTAAATCGCGAGATTCAAACTGACAATTTTGTGCTGCTAAATTGACAGGTGCGCGAAAATTTACCAACCACAAATCTAGCGGACGTTCCAATTGATTTAGTGTCTTGTAAAGTATCCCCGCCACAATTTCCGGCGCATCCCTTCTCTGCTTAACGAAAAGAAACTGTGGAGAATCAAACGCTTTAACTTCTTCCTTCTTGCCTCTTCCTTCTTCCTTCTTCCTTCTTACTTCTTCCTTCTTACTTCTTTCCCATTCCAATCCTATTCCCATCAACTCTCCTATTTCTACATGAGTCTTTTGAGTAGTAGCAATTAAGACGGGAACTTTCGAGACTTCGCGGATAATCGGAATTAACAGATCTGGTTTGTAATATTTGCGATAGCCGAGATTGGAATTTACTGTTACACTGCTCACAAAACCCATTGCTAAAATTAGCATAACTGCTTTTTTGCCAGCAATTTCCACAGCAGGTAAATTAAACCATCGAGTTTTTGTTGTAGGTGTGTCATAAATAAATGCTAAGGTTACTCCTAATAGTAATATGACTCCCGGAAAGTAGACAAAATTGTATCGAGGGCCGCGAGTTAGGTCAATTCCTAGAATGTATGCAAAGCTGAAAAATAGGAAAATTGCTCCGATCGCAAATCCGCCAAAAATAACAGTACCTAAACGAGTCTCGGTGGCTTTCCAGGTGTTTTTTATAGCGTCAAACAGGATGGGAAGCGCCCAGATAAAAAATATTGCCATGCCGATCGCCGATACAGCCACTACGGCCAAATTTGGCGATTCCACCGGCAGCAGCGACACGACAGTAATCCATCCCGCTAAGGCTTGGAAAATCGGCGCGATCCAATCTACAAAAGTGCGATCGCCACTGACAATCCAATTAGTTAGTTCGCTGCCGTATTTATTTGACAAAAATATCGGCAACCAAACTAAACCGCCAGCTAAAGTCCCCAGGGCTACTGCGACAAGCCGCCAGATAATTTGAAATTGCCAAATATTCGGATGCTGATTATTTGAAGTTGCCAATTTCTGATTAAATTGTAGCCAAATTACAGCAATTAAGGCGATGGTTTCAGCACACAAAGTCAGCACAAAAAAGTAGTGAGAAGCAATTCCCAAACAGTTAAAAAATATCCAAAGCAGCAGCGCCCAAATAGGCAGCGGAGCGCGCTGTTGCAGTTTTTTGGCAGCTAAGGTCAAGCAAAAAAGAGAGGCAATAACTAATAAGATTCCTAACGTATAATGGCGGGCTTCTTGAGCGAGATAAATGCCGTAGGGAGAAACTGCCATCATTGCGGCCGCACATTGACCAACTAAACGAGAATTGAATGCAAATTTGCCTAAAAGGTAGATAGCTGGAACTGAAATTACGCCTAATAACGCCGGGAGCGATCGCCCAATCCAAACTAAACTATCCTCAGAAACCCCAAACAACCGCATCCACCAATGAGCGAGTATAAAATATACAGGTGGATGGTTGCTTTCTAGCAGCAAATTGCGGAGCACGTCGGCGGTGTCAGCATCGGGGCGCAATTGTAGCGGTTGTAATAATGTAGAAAGATCGATCGCGCGATCGATCGGCATCCCGCGAAAACTGTTGCCCAAACTAAACACCAGAGTCGAAAACTCGTCTGTCCACAGCGGTTTCGAGTCCAAATTGGCAAAACGCAGCATTAGGGCGATCGCCATCCACAGCAAGAGCAACAACAGTTGTTTGTTCTTAATCATCAATTCAGTCATTCAAAGGTCTTGGCAAGAACAGTTATTATAGTTGATAATTGACAGTTTACAGTTGATAGTTGCTAGTTGCTAGTTGTTAACTATCAACTGTTTAAAACCCTCCCTGCCAACTGCCAACTGCCAACTGCCAACTGCCAACTGCCAACTGCCAACTGTCAACTGTCAACTGTCAACTGTCAACTGTCAACTGTCAACTGTCAACTGTCAACTTCCGTCACCCGCCAGCTCAGCTTCATATTGATCCAGAAATTCCACAGAGTCACGACTGCGATCGCAATTAAAGTCGCTAAATATTCATTCATCCCCAAAATATTAAACATCACATTAACCAGAAGCACATTCAAAATCAAACCCATCAAGCAAATTGTATTAAACTTCAACAGCCGTTTCAAGCGCTGCTTCATTCCCGGCTGCCGCTTAGAAATATCCCCAAAAGTCCACAAATCATTCCAAAAAAAGTTACTGATAATTGCCAATTCAGCAGCAAGAATCAGACTGCGAGTCAGCTCCAAATTGAATATTTCGCGCAGCACGTACAAAACCGCCATATTCACAAATACGCCGCTGAAACCCACAAGGCCAAACCGCAGAAACTTACCCATCGGCCAGCGGGCAAACCGCAATATGAGCAAATGCCGCAAATACTCAATATACTGTTTTCCAGTAACTTTGCTCTCGCCTTCCTTCCGCTCCTGAAACACGTAACCAACTTCTCCAATCCAGCGGATGTTTCCCCTCCCGAGGACTTCAATCAAAATTTTGTAACCCGCAGGATTTAGCGTTTTGCCGGCAATGCAACTGCGGCGCACCATAAAATAGCCGCTCATCGGATCGGAAACTCGGCCCACCACTCCCGGCAGTACAATCAATCCGACTGTTTGAGCTCCCCGCGACAAAAATCGCCTGACAACGCTCCAGTCGCTCACCCCGCCCTCGTCAACGTGGCGGCTCGCAGCGGCCAAATCGGCTCCCCGCTGAATTTCTGCTAAAAGCTGCAATAGTGTCTCCGGCGGATGCTGCAAGTCGGCATCGATCACCCCCAAAACCTCGCCCCTAGAGGCTTGCCACCCGCGAATTACGGCGGTAGAAAGTCCCCGCTCGTCTGAGCGGCGCATCACGCGCAATTGCGGATATTCTGGTGTCAGGGACAGGGCAACTTCCCAGGTGCGATCGGGGCTGTCGTCATCGACTACAATTAACTCGTAGTTGCCAGGAATCATGCCATCAAGCAATTGGCTCAATTGTTCCACAATACTCTTGACATTCTTGCACTCGTTATAGGTGGGAATGACGAGGGAAAAATAAATGGGCGCTGTATCTGCGTCTGTAAAAGTTGAAGCGAAAGTCGGTACAGCAGGAATTTGCAAAGGCCCAGAAGGCACTGGCAACAGATGATTTGTTTGGTTGATGCCCATAATTTAAGTGTCACAAACTAAAAGATGTTTTTGTAAGACTTGAGATTTTAGCAGATCGTTCCTCTATGATTGATTTGTTAAGATCTAAAAACGCCTTAATTCTAGGCAGTCATGGTATAAATGAGTACAAAGTAAAACTGTGGATGCAATTCTCGATCGCGCTTTACAAGGTTATAACATCTCTACCGCCGAGGCATTGGTACTTTTGCAGCAAAGAGATCCAGAGGCGATCGCCCAAATTCAAGCAACCGCTGACTTGCTCCGCCGCCGACAATCAGGGGATACTGTTACCTATGTTATAAATCGCAATATTAATTTTACCAACATTTGCGAGCAGCATTGCAGTTTTTGTGCGTTCCGCCGCGACGACGGAGATGAAGGTGCTTTTTGGTTAGATGCAGCCCAAATTCAGGAGAAGGCAACTGATGCAGTGCGACGGGATGCGACAGAAATTTGTATGCAGGGTGGCTTAAATCTTCAAGCTAAACAGGGCGGCGCATCTTTGCCTTATTATCTGCAATTGGTAAAAACTATTAAAGATAAGTTTCCGCAGTTGCACTTGCACGCTTTTTCGCCACAAGAAATAGAATTTATTGCCCGACAAGATAATCTGAGTTTCAGCTATGTAATTTCAGCTTTGCAAGATGCGGGAGTTGGTTCGATGCCGGGAACTGCGGCGGAAGTTCTCGACGATGCGGTGCGGAGGATAATTTGCCCGGAAAAACTAGATTCTGCAACTTGGTTAGAAATTGTGGGAACGGCTCACCGTCTGGGTTTGCCGACAACTAGCACGATGCTTTGCGGGCATATTGAGACTGCCTCTCAGCAGGTTTTGCATTTAGAAAAAGTGCGATCGCTCCAACAAACTGCAATTAACAATAACTATCCAGCGCGCATCACAGAATTCATTTTACTGCCCTTTGTCGGACAGGATGCACCGGCTCCTTTACGCAGTCGAGTCGGCCGCGACCAACCGATTTTAGCAGATACATTGTTGCTCACTGCTGTATCTAGAATCTTTTTGGGAAATTTGATTTCCAATCACCAGCCAAGCTGGGTAAAATTAGGTTTAGATGGAGCTACAGAAGCCCTGAAATGGGGCTGCAACGATATCGGCGGCACTTTGATGGAAGAGCACATTACTACAATGGCCGGTGCAGTTGGCGGCAGTTGTCAGTCTGTGGAAGATTTGCAAAATGCGATTCGTTCTTTGGGGCGGGATTATCAGCAAAGAGATACAATTTATCGACATTTGGGGGTTGACAAATTGGCAGTAATTGTGTAGTTTTTTGGATGCGAAACGCCAAGCGCGTAACGCATCCTGCCAGTTTAGCCGTTAGCGAAGCCCTCGGAGAGGATCGCACTTTCAAATTCTTCTAGCGCTTGACAACTTCCCACCTGTAAAGCACGTTCTACCGCAGTGGGGATAAGTTGTGCGATCGCGATTTCTGGAAAATTCGGACTAATATCCGATTCTACATACTCTCCATCTTGCAGCAAATAAATGCGAAGTCTGCCGCTGTCGTAAACCCAGACTTCTGGAACTCCAATAATTTTATAGGCATCGATCTTAGTTTTAGAAGTAACATCCGTCTCAATTGCCAAATCGGGCGGCGGATCGTCCGGTAAAAGTCGGCGGCGATTAATCATCCGCTGATAATTTAGAATATAAAAGCAAGCATCAGGTTCAACTCCTGCTGCACCTTTCCGTTTAAAAGTAGTAGAACCAAAGGGTTCATATCTTCTGCCCGCAGACTTCAGTAAATGTTTTACAATATCGGAAATTAAATCTTTCGGAATTTCCCGATCTAGTAAGGGAACCATGATTTCTAAGGTACTGTTGCTGTAGGCAATTCTGGTTCTTCGTTTTTCCCCTAATTCCTGCAAAATCGACTCGAATTCCAGCCAACTTATATTGGGAATAGTTACGACACTACCGGGAGAAAGCGTTATTTGGCTAACGGGTTTTAGGACGGGAGTGATAACAATCATAAGCTGAATTGGGAGCTAGTTGTTAAGTTTGTGCCAAGGGCAGGCAAGATGCCTACCCCACAAGAGTTTTTGGATATATCTGTTGAGTTTAGCACGGGCAACGAGAAGAGATTCGCGATCGCACTTTTGGCTCAATTCTAGAAAGGTCGATCGCACATTTATGACTTCATTGCAGCCGGATTAATTTGACTAACAGGCTCATGATTTCTCCCCGATCGGGTGTAATAATGATGCGATTGTCGGGAATGGCGATCGGATGAGTCCAACGAACAGCTTCCTCGTAGCGCAATGCGTGCAGTTGGTGGATAGTTCGCCGTACCCCCAGCGGCGAACCGATGATGACGTGACGGACTGCTTCGCGATCGCCCTCAAAGGTTTGGTTGGTTAAAACATTGGGCGATGTTTGGTTCGATGATGAATCTTGCAACATAGCTTTGACTAATAATTTTGGATAGGTTTGATGCTTTGTAACGGTAAAACCGCGTACAATAACAAGTTGAAGAAAAGACAGCAATTCCCCTACACCACAAGTTGCGGTTCTGGTGCTGTCTAATCTCTCTTGCTACAAGCGTAAATCAAATAACGGTATACGTCAACGTATTTAATAAAAGCGTGCATTATTTAACATAAAGTAACAAATAGCCTATGGAAATCTCAGAAAGAGCCGAGCGATCGCCCCTAATGCGACTGAGAGTTCAGCGGTTTTTGACTCAAAAGCAGCTAGCAGAAGCACTTGGAGTTACGGAAGCGACGGTAAGGAACTGGGAATCCGGGCGATCTGTACCGAAGCTAACGCCTGTTCAATACAAGAAGTTGTTAAAGATTTTGCAAATTACTTCCGATGAATTACCAGACCAATTTGGTTTTCCCAGCGAGGGCGATCGATAGAATATTAAGAGTGGCAAATAATAATGATACTGTTTACCTTCTCAGCCACTTAAAAATGTGGTGGTTCATCAAAATGACAACTCTGACCGTAGAAATTCTTTGTTCTGAGGCGGCAATATTTTCAGCAGCCGAGTCTCAACACCCGGAACCTCTGCTTTACGGAATCACAGACGGAAAGGCTGTTGGAACATATTTGGAGCAAAAGTTCAGACTCTATCTCAAGCAGCAATATGAATTTATAGATGGCAATTCAGCAAGCGGCATCGATTTCCCAGGGATATTGGTTGACGTGAAGGTAACAAGTGTTAGGCAACCGCAGTCGTCATGTCCTTTCAAATCTGCAAGGCAAAAGATTTTTGGGCTGGGATATTCACTGATTATCTTTGTTTACGAAAAGACAGACAACAGTACCATCCGAACTGCAACGCTGAATATTTTGCATACAATTTACGTTAGTGCCGAAAGAACAGCAGATTTTCAAATGACCCGTGGAATTCGCTATATTTTAGATAACGAAGGCAATAAAGATGATTTGCTTGCTTTCATGTTTGACAAAAATCTACCTGTTGACGAAATTGAAGCAGGTAACATTGCAGACGAAATACTGAGAAACCCACCCTTGCAAGGTTTTTTGACCATTTCTAATGCGTTGCAATGGCGACTTCAGTATGGAAGGGTCATTGAGCGTGCCGGACAACAGGAAGGTGTTATCGCAGTTTATAAATCTAACCAATGAGTTCTAACAATCGCAAAACCAAACTAGAATACGGCGATTTTCAGACACCGCCGGCATTAGCCGAGATGGTATGTCGAAAATTAGTAGAACTTAATGTCAATCCTGGCACCATAATTGAGCCGACGTGCGGTATCGGTAATTTTATTCAAGCTGCTGCACGTTCGTTTCCATCCGCAGCCAAAATTATCGGGGTTGAAATAAATCAAAATTACTTAAAAGAAGTCAGACTAAATAAGCAATTATTTCAGGATGAGAGATGCGATATTTGGCACGGAGATTTCTTTGATTTTGATTGGAAATCATTAGTCGATCGATGTAGCACTCGACTGCTTGTACTCGGCAACTTTCCGTGGGTGACCAACTCGCAACAAGGAACTATTGGTAGCGAAAATTTACCTAAAAAAAACAATTTTCAAAATCACAGTGGCTTAGATGCTCTCACAGGTAAGAGTAACTTCGATATCTCAGAATGGATGCTGATTCAGGCGGTGCAATGGCTGCAAAAGCGCGATGCCGATCTAGCGATGCTTTGCAAGACTTCGACTGCTAGAAAGTTATTGAATTACCTTCACTCTCAAAAACTCAATCTCGCTGACTGTGCAACTTACAAAATAGATGCTAAAAAATATTTTGATGCAAATGTTGATGCTTGTTTGTTAGTCTGCAAATTTGATGCTCATTCGCGAAACTACTTCTGCGATGTATTTAGCAGTTTAGAAACTTCAGACTGTCACCGAATTGGATATCACAACAATCTCTTGGTTAAGGATATAAATTCTTTCAGTAAATTGAGTAATTTATATGCTGTGAATTCAGGGACAAAATGGCGATCGGGTGTAAAGCACGACTGTTCTAACGTGATGGAGTTTCGCAAAATAGACAATTATTTTGTAAATACATTCGGAGAAGTTGTCGATATTGAGGACACTTATCTGTTTCCGCTAATCAAAGGTTCTGGTGTTGCTCAAAATCGAATTAATGCTACCGATCGATATATGCTCATTACTCAAAAATTTATCGGGGAGTCAACTGAAAATATCAAAAAAATAGCTCCTAAAACCGGGCGCTATCTGGAGGATTGCGGGCAATATTTAGATAATCGAAAAAGCAAAATTTATCAAAACAACCCTCGATTTTCGATTTTTGGAGTTGGCGATTATACCTTCAAACTTTGGAAAATTGCGATTTGCGGGCTTTATAAAAAACTGGATTTTAGGTTGATCGGTGAAATAGCTGATAAACCTGTGGTTTTTGATGATACTGTTTACTTTCTCGGCTTTGACGACGAGGGAGTTGCGCGTCAAACTTTTGAGCTTTTGAATTCACCGGCGGCGATTAACTTTTATTCAGCGATCGTATTTTGGGATGAAAAGCGCCCGATTAAATCCAGTATTTTAAATTGTCTGAATCTGGCACTACTGGCAGATTGGGAGTTTGTAACCGCAGATGCACACAGATAAACGCAGATGGATAGAGATATAATTTATATTATCAGTAATTCTGAAAACCTATAACTCTAACTTTACCCAAGCTCGTAAACTTCGAGGAATTTGTGGAGTGGCTGCCTGAAAATTCGGCAGTAAGCTGATTATAACTCACATTTTTCAGCATTTGCATGAACAGGCAAGATGCCTGTTCCAGAAGAGATCAATTTTCTTGTGGGGTGGGCCGAAGAACCCGCCCCAAAAAGACTTATCTCGCGCCTTTTTACACCTTAAACTTCTCCACAATTCGTCTCATCGCTTCCTCCACATTCTCCCGACTGTTAAACGCCGAAATGCGGAAATAACCCTCACCCGCCGCACCAAAACCAGAACCCGGAGTTCCCACCACATTGCAAGTTTCCAGCAACTTCTGAAAGAAATCCCAACTCGACAAACCGTGAGGCGTTTTCACCCACACATAAGGTGCATTTTCGCCACCAAAAACCTCGATTCCCGCCGCTGTCAATTTCTCGCGAATAATCGCAGCATTTTCCATGTAAAAATTGACTAAAGCCTTAATCTGTGCCTTGCCAGCCTCAGAATAAACCGCCTCAGCACCGCGCTGCACGATGTAAGAAACTCCGTTAAACTTAGTAGATTGGCGGCGGTTCCACAGCTTCCAAATTTCGACATCGGAACCATCTGCTGCTTTTCCAGTCAAAGTCTTCGGTACAACTGTCAGCGCACAGCGAGTACCCGTGAAACCAGCATTTTTGGAAAAAGAACGAAATTCGATCGCACAATCCCGCGCCCCTTCAATTTCGTAGATAGAATGCGGTAAACTCGGATCGGTAATATACGCTTCGTAAGCCGCATCGAAGAAAATAATCGAACCGTTAGCTTTAGCATAATTTACCCAAGCTTGCAAGTGTTCCTTAGTTGCAGTTGCCCCGGTCGGGTTATTCGGAAAACACAAGTAAATTAAATCGACTTTTTTGTCGGTGGGTATTTCCGCAGTAAAATTGTTTTCCGCTGTAATTGGCAGGTAAACTAAGCCGCCGTATTCGCCATTTTCGTTGGCATCTCCCGTGTGTCCAGCCATCACGTTAGTGTCTACATACACCGGATAAACTGGATCGGTAACTGCGATCGTGTTATTGTTGCCAAAGATATCGAGAATATTCCCACAATCGCACTTAGAACCATCAGAAATAAAGATTTCCGAAGCATCAACATCGCATCCCCGCGACTTAAAATCGTGCTCGGCAATTTTCTCCCGCAGCCACTCATAACCTTGTTCCGGGCCGTATCCTTTAAAGGTATCCCGCGAGCCCATATCTTCCACCGCCTTCACCATCGCCTCCCGACAAGCTTCCGGTAGTGGTTCAGTCACGTCGCCAATCCCCAGCCGGATGATGGGCGCTTCGGGATTCGCCTCTGCAAAGGCTTTCACCCTGCGCCCAATCTCGGGAAACAGGTAGCCGGCTTTGAGTTTGAGGTAGTTGTCGTTGATAGTTGCCATAGTTCGATCGCTACAAATGTCGTAGAATAGCTTACTCCCAATTGTCTCTCTCAAGCAGCAGCAAGTTCGGCAACCAGCAGTGTACGGGATTTAACGGATGTAACGGATGGATGTTGGGCCAAGACAAAGATTTTCCCCACTCGAACACTCGAACACTCTGCCAATCCGCCATTACAGGCAATCTGCGTACTTGCTCAACAGCCATTGACCAAAAAATCAAATCTGCTTGTATAATCAAAATAGTGTGCAGCGCAGAAACAATTATGGACGAGATCGAGTACGCCAAACTCTATCAGGAACTGGCGGCAATTCTGGATGAGTTTAATTTGGGTTGGGTAGTTCAACAAGTAGCGGATACTGTAGAGATAGGCAAAGTAATTGAAGAGCGATCGCTCAAAAGAAAAACACCCCTGCTCAAGATAGAAGATTATACCGCAAAAGAACAACTTTTGCTGTTAATTGATGCTGTCGAGCAAGCGACTGTGAACACTTCCGAAATGGAAGACGAAATTGCTTATTTCTTGAAAGTAGAATCAGAAACCTCTCCCCTCGGCACAAAAATTACATTTGCGAATTCAGGTGCCGAAACTGCTAAAACAATCGAGTTTACCTCCAGCGTCACAGCCCCCCGCCACAAACAGGCGATCGCCCTTAAGCACTTACTCGAAAAACTGCCCTCTGAGCCCAGCAACTACGCCATAAATTCCGAAATTAAAAGCAAATTAAAAAGCTCGATCGATCCCGAATTTAATACAGCTGCAGAACAAGCCAGAATTTTTGACACTTACCTCTTCACTATTCTGCTAAAAGCAGTTGCTAATGAAGGGGGGAATATTTATTATAACAATGTTTTAGAGGACGAAACACCGAAATATTTAACATTTAGAAAAACAGCGGGAAAAATTCACGGAACTGCACATCCATACACTCATGCTGTTGTGGAATTTCCCGACAAACCAGCCCTGGAAGTTCACCTAGGAGTAAAAGTCCAAGGTAGAGCCGGAGTTCTGCACAACTGCAACGTTTTAATTTTGTACCAAAAAGAAGCAAATATCTGCCGATTGCTCAACCGCGAACCCCGGCACTCGCAAGTAATTTTAGCAGTAAAATCTCAGCACTGCACCTCAGAACTTAAACTAGAAATGGCTGGTGCTTTTATCGGATTAGCGTCAGATATTCGCTACGAAGGTGGCAGCTATTTCATTTCTAACAGTTACTCCCAACCCGTAGCAAAACTGCTAACTACTGCTCGCAAAAAATGGGAACTCAACATTTTTCCTACAGCCACAAACGATGTCCATCGACTGATGTACTCGTTTCAAACTATCTTTAAAGACTTTAAGGCTAGAAACTAACATTAGGGCATTGGGCATTGGGCATTGGGCATAGTGTAAAAATTCGCGTAAATACAAAATAAACCGGGTTTTTCACCAGTATTAAAGGCGAAAATGCACTATTTAGTAAAAAAGCGGTTTCCGTATCTAGGACTATAGTGATTACTGGTTAGTGGTTACTTGTTAGTAATTTTTATAATAAGAAATAAAAAATAACAAATTACCAATGCCCCATGCCCCATGCCCGATGCCCCATGCCCGATGCTCCATGCCCAATCCCCAATATAATTTATGATGTTGCGAGCACCCGAACCTTACGAATAATGTTTAAGAAAGATAAATCTTCCCTGCTGTTTACGATCGGAGCCGCCACACTTCTGATCGGTTTAGGCTTTGTCACCTACTACCTCGTCATTTCCCGTGGCTCCGCCAAAGATTTGCCGGCGGGGGCAACGGTTGTCCCGCAAGATACGATGATGGCCCTATCCATCAGCACCGATGAATCGCAGTGGAATAGACTGCGAGAGTTTGGCACGCCGGAGTCCAAAGCTTCGTTTGAAAGGTTTTTAAGCGAAATGCGCGATCGCCTTCTCACAAGCAACGGCTACGCCTACCAGCAAGACATTCAACCCTGGGTGGGTAACACAGCAATGGTAGCCTTTCTCCGCAACAAAATAGCTATACCAGCCCCCTCGCCGGCACCCAACACGCCCCCATCTCCGCCAATTCAACAGTCAGTGGCAATTATCCTGCCAATTGCCAACCCGATCAAAGCCAAAGAATTATTAACAAAACCCAGACCTCTGAGCCAAGGAAAAATAGTTGAGCGTAATTATAAAGGCGTCCAAGTCACAGAAACTCAAGGCGTACCCGATCGCAATTTCTCCGTCGCGGTACTCGGCACAAGCTATCTAGCAGTCACCACAGATCCTAGCGCTACAGACAGAATAATCGACACCTACAAAGGCGAACCTTCCCTAGCCAAAACCCCTGGCTATGCAGACGCCATAGACAAAATAAAAAGTCCGGGCGCCTTCGGTCAAATCTACGTCAATATGCCCGTTGCCACCGCCTATGCCGCCGCCAACTCAGCCCGTGAAATTTCGCCAGAAAGCCTCGAAAAACTGCAACAAAATCAGGGATTTGCCACCACAGCGACGCTGGATGTAGAAGGAATTGCCTTCAAATCAGTCTCTTGGCTAAAACCAGATTCTACCAGAAGGATAGCAGTAGAAAACAATGCTCTAAAAATGGTTAACCGCCTGCCAAACAATACAATAATGATGGTATCCGGCGGCAACTTGCAGCGTTTGTGGCAAGACTATGTATTGGGAGCCGAGGCAAACCCGATTTCCCCGATTAATCCCCAAGTTTTACGCACAGGTTTAAAATCCACTACCGGCATGGATTTAGATAAAGACTTGATGAATTGGATGGCGGGAGAATTTTCTCTATCATTAATACCCGCGCCCGCCCAGAATCCCAGAGACAAATATGCTGCTGGATTTGTATTTATGGTGGAAACAAACAACCGGGGCGCAGCCAACAAATCCCTGAAACAGCTTGATGAAACGATGAAAATGAAAGGGTTTAGAGTGGAGGAAATTCAAGTCGGCGGCAAACCGGCGATTAAATGGACATCGCCGTTTGGAGGGATTACGGTAACTCGCGGTTGGATGAACGATGTAGCGTTTATGACGGTAGGAGCTCCCGTGGTTGATGCGATCGTTCCGGCACCGAAAAGTCCGCTTTTAAGCAGCGAACTGTTCCAGAAAACTGTACGATCGCAACTTCAACCCCACAATGGCAATTTCTTCATCGACACCGAGAGTGCGTTTAACCCGAAAAACCTAGCTTTGCCGGAGTTTCCTCCCAACCAAAAAATGTGGATAGACGCCACGCGGTCGATCGGCGTTACAGCGGCCGTCATTGGCGATCGTACCACCCGTTACGACGCTTTTGTCGGCCTCAAAAAATCCACGCAATCCACTCCTCCTGCAAATCCTTCACGGAGTCTTGCTTCACCGCGCCCTGCTTCACCGAGCCCTGCTTCACCAAGTCCCTCGCCCACCGTCCAAACTTCTCCCAACTAACTCTTAAATAGTTCAACAAATCCGCCTGGAGAGCCCATTAAACAGCAACAGGGCAACAAATTAAAACCGAAAGGCAGCCGCCAGAAGCAAGAAGCAAGAAGCAAGAACAAGACTTACGCATACGCACTAAAGAAACCGGGGTTTTTTATCGTTTCTGTGTGCTGCAACGAATTATTTTCGTTAAAAAACCCTGTTTCTATGCAGCCCTGCGTCTAGGAATACCAAAGCAACCGAGTTTTTTAAGCCTTGGACTGCAACTAAGTGTTTTTGTTAAAAAACTCGGTTTCTACGTCCAGGAAGGAAAAAGCAATCGACCGTTTCTGACGCACCTTACACTTTATGTACCCGTTGCGTCCAGCACTTCTTATTTTTGTCATAATTTTAAGGGTCGGCAATTGTAGAGCCGGCTTTTTTTGTTCTTTATAAAAGGAAAGGAAAAAGTTTTTACGTGGATTTTTACCGGTCAGTTCTGGGCGCAGAAGCCGATTTTTTAAACCGCCATACTTCCTTCAAACTCTCACTAATGTAAAAAAAACGGTTTCTAGGGGTCGGAGTGCGTCTAGGAAAGCCAGTTTTTTTTATATGTCATCGGGAAGATACAGATTCTAGGCATTGCGAGTTATATTTAGATTGTGCAGAAGATACGCTCGGGGAATTGCAAATGCAGAGGCAAATTTTACAGGGAAATTTTCCTCAGTGAGTTGGGAAAGTGAGTCTGGAACGCACTTGCAGTCCGAAACCCGGTAGCTTCATCAATATACAGTCTTTAACCCCAAATTTTCAGAGAAACTAGGTTTTTTTACCTAATTTCTGTGTATATATTTTACCCCTTAAAAACCTATGGAAACCGCCAAAAATATTCAAATACAGGCGAGATGTCTGTCTAAAAAAAGAATAAGCAAACTGGCACTTTCTCTGCCAATTATCTTAATAAATCTTTACTTTTTACAAGCAAAAGCCCAAGGTCAAACTATTGTTCCAGCGGCGGAGGGAACGAACACAACAGTCACTAGCGAACCCCAAAGCGGAACTCCTGGGCAGCAAACTCGCTTCGATATTCAAGGCGGGCAATTATCGAGCGATCGACAAAATCTTTTCCACAGCTTTACAGAATTCGGCTTGTCGGAAAATCAGATTGCCAACTTTATATCAAACCCCAACATTCGCAACATTTTAGCGGGCATAGGCGGCGGTAGCCCGTCGATTATTAACGGCTTAATTCAAGTAACAGGCGGCAATTCTAACTTGTTTCTGATGAATCCATCGGGCATCATATTTGGCAACAGTGCCAGCTTAAACGTGCCGGCTTCTTTCACAGCAACCACCGCCACCGCTATTGGATTTGGTACTAACTCGTTTAACGCTGTGGGTACTAACACCTACACATCTCTGACAGGCGCGCCCAATTCCTTTGCTTTTGGGGCCGATCAAGCAGGGGCAATTATCAGCACGGCAGACTTAGCAGTCAAGTCAGGGCAGAACTTAACCTTGCTCGGCGGCACCGTTGTCAGCACAGGCAGCCTTTCGGCCCCAGACGGTCAAATTATCGTAGCATCAGTCTCCGGGACAAATTTAGTGCGCGTCAGCCAGCGAGGCAATTTGCTAAGTTTGGAAATCGAGCCGCCCTCAGCGACCAGCAGCAGTGGAACAGCGGTAACAGCTTCGGCATTGCCGATCGCATCCTTGCCGGAACTGCTCACAGGCATCGGTGAAACAAACGCTACAGGCATCAGCGTCAATGCCAGCGGTGAAGTGGTACTCACGGCGTCTAACCGAGTAGTAGCTGCGGGGGACGTTGCGCTAAAAGATGCAAACGCTCGGGCGATCGACATTCAAGCAGCCAACAGCATTGCAGCCAGCGGAAACCTGAGAAGTTCCCAAGGCGGCCGAATCGCCCTAGAAGCTAGTGGCGACATTAGCACTGTCGATATCAACTCCGACTCCGACACCACCGCAGGCGGCAACATCACCGTCACCAGCCGTACAGGAAAAGTAGAAACAGGCAATATCAACGCAAGCTCGATCGACAAAAACAGCAACGCCGGAGACGTTAGTATTGCAGCACCCTCAAGCAGCATTCAAACAGGGTTCATAGACGCCAACTCCGAAGAAAAACAAGGTGGCCAAGTCACCCTCAACGCCCGCAACGACATCGAAGTAACCCGTATCAACACCGAAGGAAGAACAGCCGGAGGAAATATTGACATTACAGCCGGCCGTCATTTCCGAGCCACAGGCACTTTCACAAACGATAGCAACTGCTTGTCCCAAGCTTGCAGCATTTCCGCCGCTGCGACTCGTAGCGCTAATGGTGGAGATATCACCATTCGCCACGGCGGCGAAGCCACCAACACTCTTTTCGGCGTCGGGCCCGACTATAACAGCTTGAACGGTACTGCTGGTAGCATTGCCACTGGGGGTGCGAACAAGGAAAATGTTATTGCATCTGGAGGTTATTCCAGCCCAGGCCCTCAGATAGTAGAGCCGACGCGAATTAACATTACGGCTTCTTCAGTATCGGGTACGCCCGCACCAACACCTGCACCGACGCCTGCGCCCGCACCTGCACCGACGCCTGCGCCCGCACCTGCACCGACGCCTGCGCCCGCACCTGCACCAACTCCCGCACCAACTCCCGCACCAACTCCCGCACCAACTCCCGCACCAACTCCTGCACCCGCACCCGCACCAACTCCTGCACCCGCACCAACTCCTGCACCAACTCCTGCACCCGCACCAACTCCTGCACCCGCACCCGCACCTGCACCAGCACCTGCACCCGCACCAGCACCAGCACCAGCACCAGCACCAGCACCAGCACCAGCGCCAACACCAGCACCAACGCCCGCACCAACTCCCGCACCTGCACCCGCACCTGCACCGACGCCTGCGCCCGCACCTGCACCGACGCCTGCGCCCGCACCAGCACCAGCACCAGCGCCAACACCAGCACCAACGCCCGCACCAACTCCCGCACCTGCACCGACGCCTGCACCTGCACCGACGCCTGCACCTGCACCTGCACCCGCACCTGCACCGACGCCTGCACCTGCACCGACGCCTGCACCTGCACCTGCACCTGCACCTGCACCTGCACCTGCACCTGCACCTGCACCTGCACCTGCACCTACGCCTGCACAAACGCTAACGCCGACGCCGACGCCAGCATCGGTATCAAATTTGCCACCAGCCCCGGCAATTACTGAACCTACCGCAGCAGTATCGAATTTGACACCAGCGCCGACAATTACTGAACCTACCGCAGCAGTATCGAATTTGACACCAGCGCCGACAATTCCTCAAAATCCAGCACCAGTATCAAATTTGCCGATCGCACCCATAATTCCTCAAAATCCAGCACCGGTATCAAATGTGCCACCCGCACCCACAATTCCTCCAAATCCAGCACCGGTATCAAATGTGCCACCCGCACCCACAATTAGTCAAAATCCAGCACCGGTACCAAATGTGCCACCCGCACCCACAATTCCTCCAAATCCAGCACCGGTCTCAAATTTGCCGATCGCCCCGACAGTGCAAAATCAAACAGTTGCACCAGTAACAGTAACGCCTCCAGCAGTTTCACCCAACCAGATATCTGTTGTGCCTGCTGCGGCGCCAATAAATCTCGCGCCGTCAAACGCACCGGTTCTGGCTCCTGTGCTCTCCGTCAGCGGGCCTCGGAACGCAAATCCTTTATTTTCCCCCAGCTTGCAACAGCAAAACCAGATATCTAATTCCTTACAACAGCGCAATTCAACTCCCGCCTCCCCAAATATTTACGTTTCCAACTTACCAACCAACCTCAATACCGTTATTTTTCCAGTAGAAGAGAGGTTTACCAGTGATTTTGTCGATTACCTAAATTTGCCATCAACAAATGCGATCGCCACCCTAGAAGATGCCCAAAATACCCTTCGCAGTGTCGAAAAAGCCACAGGCATCAAACCAGCTCTTGTCTATATGAGCTTTGTACCCAAGGGTTCTACCCTTGCTCGACCATACAACAGTTCGCCGTTGCTGCGCGTAGAACAGCAAATTCAAGCCTCTGACGAACTGGAACTGATGGTGATCACCCCCGAAGGCGTACCCGTTCGCCAGCGCATCCCTGGAACCTCTCGCGCCCAGGTAATGGAAGCTGTTCGGAAATTTCGCGATGAACTGACTAATCCGGTAAAGCGCAACACTAAAAGTTATTTGCCCTTGGCTCAGCAGCTCTACCAGTGGATGGTAGCGCCGCTCGAAGCAGAGTTGCAAGCCAAAGGCATTCAGAATTTATCTTTTATCTCAGATATGGGGTTGCGATCGATCCCAATGGCCGCACTCCACGACGGCAAAGGCTTTCTGATAGAGCGTTACAGCGTCGGCTCAATGCCGAGTCTGAGTTTGACAGATACCAGCCCCGCCAATTTCAAAAATACTCAAGTTTTGGCAATGGGCGCGTCGCAATTTCCAGATATGAATCCTTTACCTGCGGTGGAGGTAGAAGTATCGACAATTACCCCGCAGGAGTGGCCTGGTAAGTCTTTCTTGAACGAAGCTTTCACTCTGGCAAATTTGAAATCGCAGCGCCAGCAGCAGCCTTTTGGGATGATTCACTTGGCTACCCACGCTGAATTTCGATCTGGAGCTCCTAGCGAATCCTTTATTCAGTTGTGGGATACTAAATTGCGTTTGGATCAGTTGCGGCAAATGAATTGGCACAGCCCGCAAGTTGAAATGTTAGTTTTGAGTGCTTGCAAGACTGCTGTGGGCGATCGACAGGCGGAGTTAGGTTTTGGCGGCTTAGCCGTGCAAGCAGGGGTTAAATCGGCTTTGGCGACTCTCTGGTATGTCAGCGACGAGGGCAGTTTAGGATTGATGGCGGAGTTTTACGGGCAGTTAAAAACTGCTCCGATTAAAGCAGAAGCACTCCGGCAAGCGCAATTAGCGATGTTGCGCCAAGATGTGCAGATTGAAGGGGGGATGTTGCGGACTTCTGTTGGTAATGTGCCGCTACCTCCGGAATTGGCAAACACGGCGACGCGCAATTTTTCTCATCCCTATTATTGGTCTGCTTTTAGAATGATTGGTAATCCTTGGTGATCGGATTTGTTTGAGTTAAGCGACTGTTTGACTGTGCGATCGGGCTTTGGGCAATGTGGGTATAATTTATCACAATTGAGAGCGATCATTCGGCGATCGGGCGATCGTTTGATACCTGCATCCAGCAACGCCCGCCGATCATCTGATTGAAGACCTGCAACAATCTGAAGAGCCTGTTTGTCAAATTATTTAAAGAAAGTGCGATCGTATCTTGACAGGTATAGTATAATACCGTAGAGTCATAATTAAACAGTGCGGCTGTCAGCCCTCTATGACTTGCGACTCAAATATGTTAACTAGGATACATATTCACTATCAACACCAGTATTTAACACATGAGTAAACAATTATACAAAGTTTTTGACGAAGTAGAATTCAAAGCTCAACTGCTTGCTAAATACTGGAATAATTTTTATACAGAAATTTCAGAGCATTTACCAGATACATATCAGCCTGAAATGCAAGAACTGTCTATAAAGTTAGACAAGGCTTTAAGCACTCTGGTTGATCAACTTCGTAATCCGACTCTGACTCTTGCGACTACAGGAACCACCAGTAGTGGGAAAAGCACTTTGGTAAATTTGTTATGTGGAGCCGAAATTGTTCCTGTAGCCGTAAGTGAAATGAGCGCAGGGGCAGTCACTATCGAATATAGCAAGGAAAAGTCTCTAATAATCCATGAAACACCAGGAGCATTGTGGGAATGTGGAGAGTGGAGAGGTATCAGAGAGGAAAAAATTTATCAGCGCTTATACGAAGCAATGATAAGTTATATCGAAAACAGAGAAAAACAACCGAATTTAGCTTGTCCACAATCTACAATCTTTTACCCTTTCCGGCTTGTCAAAGAGTCTCAACTGGAACTACCACAAGGAACAAGGGTAAAAATTCTTGATTTACCTGGTTTGGCCTATGTGGGCGATCAAGGTAACGCAGATGTTATTAAACAGTGCCGAGAAGCTTTATGTATAGTCACATACAATAGTGCAGAAACCGATGCACATAAAGTAAAAAGCTTACTGCAAGAAGTTGTACAGCAGGTAAAAGATTTAGGTGGTTCCCCGGCACGTATGCTGTTTACTCTTAATCGGATTGACGTTTTTCGAGCCGATAGAAATTGGCCTGAAACAGAAAATCGCTTTTTTGAAAAAGCTACACGTGATATAAAAAACGAATTGACTGAACACTTAAAAGAATATACAGAAGATATTGAGAACTTACAAGTTGTCAAACTTAGTACATGGCCTGCTTTACTGGCTCTTCAGATCCAAAATTATGATGAGATATTCAGTGTTGATGCGTGTAAAAAAGCGGACAACAATTTCAATGGATTAATTGATGAAGATATATTAGAAGACCTGCCACGTAACGTACAAAAATGGTCTAGACACGACCGAAACCGAGTTTCTGAAGCATTATGGAAAAAATCTTATGCAGAAGAGTTTCAGCAGCACTTAAAGGAACATATTACTCAACACTTCCCACAGCTAGTAATTCCACAAATTATAGAACGTTTTAATCTGGCTGCTGGAAATGCCGTGGCAGAATGGGCTACACAAACAACAACAGCTATTCTTAATAGTTCAGAAGCAGATTATCAACAGGAATGCAAAAATATATCAGATATTAGGTCATCACTTGAAGGCTTCTTAGAAACTAGCGATGCAAACTTAAAACAGCCGTTTGAAAAACTAGATACAAAAGTCAAACAGGTTCTCGCAAAACAGTCACAAGATGACGTTGTGAATTATATAAGAACCGTAATTAGGGAACTCCAACAGGAAGAGCCATACAAGAAATTAGGAGAAAAATTATTTCCACTTTCTTCATGGGAAAATGAATTTCAAAAAGGCATTAATCAAGTATTAGAAGCAGTGGCAAAGTCTTTAGAAACTGGAAGGGTAGACTTAGACAGTCCGAATTTAAAAAGAGCAAATATTTTAAATGTCAATTTACTTGCAAGAAACTTGAACCGTTTAGTTGACTTAGGCTACAAAGCTTCCGTTGCTAAAGAAGGAAAAACAATGGAAGCAAGAACAGAGGCAGAGAAAAATAAACTCAAACAACTAAATGAGGAACTCAATGAACTAGCTATCCATCTCAACATTGTTATACAGGATGTACTGAAACAAATTTCTAGTCAAGAATTAAATAGAATTCATCAGGCTGTGTCTGAATTGTTTCGTTGCCACTTGTCTTATTTTGAAAATAAAGCAAATGATTTTGCACCTAACATAGCGATAAAATTTCCTGAATCAGAACTGATTAAAGTCGAGAGTAATTTAAAATTTAATTTTCAGTTTAAAGCAGGATTTGCTATTACACAAGGGACTTGGGAAGAAGCAGTACAGGTTGAAAAACAAAAACGAACTTGGTATACATTGTGGATAGGTAAAAAAACCATTTATGAAACCGAGTATCAACCACGTTCTAGTGATAATGCTGATATACCAAGCGTAGACAATTTACTTGAAGGGTGGGTAATGCAGGCAAAAGGGGAAGAGTCAGAAAGAGTAAATCAAGTTGCAAGCTGGTTACTAAAACAAATTGATTGTCTAAAAAAAAATGTAGACAAAATTCAGAGTGATATTATTGACCGTTATCAAGAAAGGCTCGATAAGGCACACCAAGAAATTACTCTAGATTATGAAAAGCAAAGAAACGTTTGGCAACCTATGGAACAAAAAGCTCAAAACCTAGCAGAAGAATTTTCTAGCTTGGACATAATCCTAAAAAATGAGTGTTAAATTCAAATGAATATTAAGGAACACCAATCAAATCTGCTATTGGAGCGATAAAGAAATGTCTATTGAAAAAATGAGGGTTGCGGCTAAAGCTATCCAAGATGTTGTTGCTACGGCTGCTACAGCTACCCAAAAAGTTGTGGAGGCTATCCAGGATGCTGCTACAGCTACCCTAAAAGTTGTCGAGCGGCCAAATGCTCAAGAACAAAAGAGGAAGCAAACGCAAGGAGACTCATCACATAATAGACCAGCTCTAGCTCCTTCTCCAAAAAAGTCTTCCGTGTCTGTAGCTTTGTGTCTTATTGTACCTGCATCGGTGGTGAGAAATATCATAGAAAATGATACAATTAAGATCTCTAACATAGAAATACTAATAGAAAATGCCTCATATTTTCTATGTACAAGTCCTGAAGTTGCGGATACCATACAGCAGCATCTAAAATTAACTACCGAAGATATTAAAGATGTAAGTGAACAAAGAGAATTTTACGTCAGGATTAACATTGCTGATGGAGAAGAAATGATGGGCAAGAAAGTACCATATATTTTGAAGAGAAATCTCCCTTCTAATGGACAAGGTTTGGTGGGACAATTAGCTTGTCTGGAATATCTATCTGTATCTGGCTTAGAAAACTTTAACCGCGTGTAAGGAATATATCAATGGACTGGAAAACAGCATCTTCTTACTATGAAACTCGTCTCACTGACGCTTTAAACATCCAAAGACACGCGGTAAATTTAGCCAACTTACCCCAGGCTGAAGTTCCGGCTCGATTAAAAGACGTACTTTTACAAGAAGCAGAACCAACTCGTCGCCAACTTGAAAGACTCAAAAAGCGCGAGTTTCGCATCGCTGTTGTCGGGCTAGAAAAAGCTGGAAAAAGCACATTTATTAATGCTTGGTTAGAATGTGATTTACTTCCAGCTAAAGGAGGAAGATGTACATTTACCACCACACAAATTTATTCAGTTGAAAATGAATCTGAACAAAGGCTGGAAGTACAAGCGAGAACCGAAGAAGAGTTTATCAATTTACTCAAGGAACTTGAGAAAGTAGGGGCGAAAGAAGACCTAAATACTATACGAGAAAACGAAATAACTTTACAACAGGTAAGAAGAGAAGGTAATCTGACTTTTCCCTTTACTAGACTCGAAGATATTAGAGAACCACTCAAGAAGTATGTAGCAGATGAAAAGTATGCTCACGCTGTTTTAGAGGCTCGACTTTATACTAACAAACTTGCTCAAGCTGAAGGGATTGTTTTTTATGATGTTCCCGGTTTAGATTCAGGTTTAGCAAAGCACGTTGATGAAGCACAAGCAATGCTCTCTGACTGTGATGCGGTGATATTGGTACAGCGGTTTACTAGCCTCCGAGAAAAGGAACTAGAAATAATCAAGTTTACCGAACTTGGCGATAAAAACGTCACCGTTGCTGATAAGCTTTTTGTATTTTTAAGTCGAATTGATTCAATAGGTAGTGCAGAGGCCCTTAAAACACATATTGAAGAAGCATCTCAAGACTGGTTAAAGCGTGCAAAGCTTCCACCTGAACGCATTGTATATGGTTCAGCCGGAGCCTATCTAATTTTGAATGGTTTAGCAGGAGAACAGACTAAGTTAGAGATTGGGGACGCAACCCATATTCAAGCTCGGTTAAAAACATTAACTGGAATTACCGATGAAGAAACTCTGAATAAAAAGGGTACTGGGATTCCCGAAATTAAAGAAAAAATATTTAACTATATCAACACTGAGCGTGTCTCGATTTTAAAGAAAAGATGCGAAGCTTCTATCAATAAAATTTTCAGCAATTCCGAACAGATTTATATTACAGTCAGCAAAAAGTATCCAGAAAATCCTGAAGAAGCCAAGCTATTTGAAGAAAATAATCGGCGGGTTTTATTTACAGAATGGTGGAATCGAAAATGGGAAACAATCAAAGCTGATTTACAAAAATACTATGAATATTCTGTTGTCAACAAATCCTTAGATAGTTCTAATGCTAAGTCATTCACTCAAATAGAAAAATTTAGAGAACGATATTTACAAATCGTTGACAACGAAATGCAGAAACTCAGGGAGGAAACATTTAAAAAGAAAGATACTATCTTTCTTGCTAACTCCAATCCAGAGTTTGATCGTATGAAAGCCAATTTTGCTTGGCGTGATGATTTGTACGGTGATATTACTAAGCTTCTTTCTGCAATTGCTCATCAACTTGCTTTAGAACTTAAGGATGAAGCATTAAAATTAGTTGAATATATGACAAGTTTATTATGGGAAAGTAATCAAGTAAAACCCAGGCTCATTGAAAATTCCGAGGAATATTTTTTAGCAAAACTAGAGAATAGCTTAAGCGTATTATTTTTACGCTTTGCGCGTCCAGTTGCTGAAGCGCTGATTCGCGGCCCAGTTAATAGTGATACTCGAAATAAAATCATCAAAAGTTTAGGGGTAGATATTGAAATTATTGATAACTACTATAGTGGTGAAGAAGCTGCCTTTAAAGTTCTCAAGAAATATGTAAAGTATGGTTCAGATTTACTATTTAATTCTGAGATTCGGCAACAAGTATTAGGAGTTACAGAAGTAGCAACAAAAATTGCTGGTGCTGGGGTAGCAGCGCAAATAGTGGTAGATGTTTCTAAAGACATAAATTTACCCCAAGAATCTGTAGTTTTTGAGGTGGAAAATGATATTAATGCGTTTGAAGAATACCTACGCTATGCAATTTTTAGTGCTGCTGGTTTCGAGTCATACTGTATTCAAGAACTGAAGGGTTTAGTTGATAGTTTCCGAGACAAAGAAGGTACTTGGACTGGCGTTGCTCTCAATGAGTGGTTGCAGGGAAATCCACTTATGTTTGCTGAAATACCTGATAACTTGAAGTCACAAGAATCGAATTTAGAAGTTAGCGAACGATTGAGGCAATTATCTATTGCTTTAAAAAGAAGTCGATCGCCGGAGGTACTGTGAGTTACAGAAACTAGAGGAAAATCGCCGGAAGAATGCCAGCCCGATCGCACGCTTAACATCCTCCCAGCAACAGCGGACGCACTTTCATACCGCCCCAAAACCGGTCATCCGAGAGGGAGTGCGTTTGATGTGTTTGTGCGCGTAAATGGCGCGATCGCCTCCTCAAACGTAATCCCTAACATCGCCTCAATCTTCCTGCGGCAAATTTTCCAGCCAAATCTCTACATCTGCGATCGACTGAAAATCCAACAATTCCTCTGCTAGAGATTCTATTTGCTCGATCGACAAATCAGCAATTCTAGTGGTGATAGATTCCGGCAAAATTCCAACTCGCCGATTGAACAGACGGCGATTTAACTGACGTAAAATCAAGGCTCTTCCTTCTTGTTCGCGGCCTTGTTCGATGCCTTGTTCAATGCCTTGTTCGAGTCCTTGTTCGCGCCCTTCTTCCTTAGCTTCCCGATAAAACCGAGTTTCCTCAAGCGTAATCCCTAACATCGCCTCTGCCTCCCTTCGGTTCAAATTGGTAAACTTGTAAACCAGTATCGTCGTCAGCATCTCTATTATTGCGCGACTAGCTGCTTCCGACTCCTCCCGCTGCGATCGCGCCAGCAACAATCGCGCCACTGTCGGCGTACTCGCTTCGTCGATAGTCGTCAACGCCATCAGCGCCACTCCCAGCGGCAACTGTTCGATCGCACCCAACTCATCCAAATATACCAGATGCACCTGATTGCTGCTCAAGAGCGATCGATAGGGATGCGTTTCTGATTGTTCAGTCGATCGTGTAGGATAAATTACCACCGCTTCCCAATCTGTAAATCGCTGACGGTTGCGATAAAAATACAAAAACGACTCACCAAACAATCGCTCATAAAGCAATTCATCCCGCTGAAACTGCACCTCACAGAAATATACAACTCCAGGTTCAGCATCCGGCGGCAAAAATACCCCATCAATTTCAAACTTCGGTTCCTTCACCGCCACCGAATCAAATCGATACTGTTCCGCATTTGATGGTGCCTCTTCCAATAGCTCAAACAGCAGCGTTGGAGTTTCTTGAAAGAACTTGTAAAAGATTGAATCTCGACGCATTAAGTCAACATCTCCTCTAGCCTATGCAACTCATCCAAAATCCGCAAGCCAGAATCAACAAGCGTGACTTGACGGGATCACACTCGTCTGGTGGGTCAATAGTAGCTTGTTTGATGCGTCCGTGCGATCGTCGTGCGATCGCCCGCGGGCACCTCAACAACCGCCAAAAACTCATAATTGCCACAAAAATTCAAAATCCCAAACCCAAAACTCCCGAAGCCCAGTACGATCGATCTAGTTAGCAAAAATAAGTAAAAACATTACCGGAGTAATTTTTATGGATCTGGTCGTACTCCAGAACTGGCTGGACAACATCTCCTTCGCCGTTTTGTTCTCCACAATGCTCATTTACTGGGTGGGCGCAGCATTCCCCGGCATTCCCTACCTGGGGGCCCTAGGCACCGCAGGAATGGCCGTCGCCAACCTATCCATCGCCGCTTTACTCGGTTCTCGATGGATAGAAGCCGGCTACTTCCCCTTAAGCAACCTCTACGAATCTTTATTTTTCCTAGTTTGGGGAATCACCGCCATCCACCTAGTCGCGGAAAACATGAGTCGTTCCCGCTTAGTAGGAGTAGCCACATCCCCCGTAGCAATGGCAATATCCGCCTTTGCAGCCCTGACTCTGCCGGCAACCATGCAATCTGCAGAGCCCCTAGTACCCGCCCTCAAATCAAACTGGCTGATGATGCACGTTAGCGTCATGATGCTCAGTTACTCAACTTTAATGGTAGGAGCGCTACTGGCGATCGCATTTTTAATCGTCACCCGTGGCCAAAAAATCGAACTCACCGGCAGTTCCTTCGGCACCAACAGCAGCCGCAACGGCAACTACCGCCTCCAACGCCTACAAAACCCCGAATCTCCAACCATCGAAACAGTCGCCGACAGCGCACTAGCATTCAGCGAACCATCTTTCAACCCCAACAATAACGGTTTGGGCACCACCGCAGTGCTCGAATTAGCAACCGTTCAAACCGCATCAACCACCCCAACTCAAACCGCAGAACTTCTCTCGCCCCAGCGATTGAATCTAGCAGAAACTCTTGATAACATTAGCTATCGCATCATCGGTTTAGGATTCCCCTTACTGACAGTTGGCATTATTGCCGGTGCGGTTTGGGCTAACGAAGCTTGGGGATCATACTGGAGTTGGGACCCGAAAGAAACTTGGGCGCTAATTACTTGGTTGGTATTTGCAGCCTACCTGCACGCCCGCATCACTCGTGGCTGGCAAGGAAGGCGCCCAGCAATTTTAGCCGCCACAGGTTTTGTGGTAGTTTGGATTTGCTATCTAGGCGTTAATCTGTTAGGCAAAGGTTTACATTCCTACGGTTGGTTTTTCTAACTCCCGATCCACCAATGGGCCACAGAAGAACAGGATAAGTCAAAGAATCGGGATTAATATCATCTCCGATTGTAGGGTGGGCAATTCCCACCTTACTCAACCAGCGAAATTCTAATAATTGACTCCCTCTTCCTTCTTCCCTTTTTTTACCCGCTCAGCTTCGCCGAAGACCCTTCTTCATTCTTCTAACTTCGGTATTCCTCACATCCGTTACATCCGTTACAAAATCCGTTGCCGAACTTCCTTCATTCATTAAAATAAGGACAATTGATATGGACGAATCGCCAATATTTCCCCAACAAGACGATGTTGTGTCTGCCCCTACCAGCGCTTTGATGTATCAATGTACATTCAAAGTCAGCGAATTTATGGCAATTATGCAATCAAAATTGGTAGACGAAAAATTGTTTTCAGACGGCCTGGATTGCGAGTTATTAAGTGCTGGAAAAGACTGGACTAAAGGAAAACTTAGAATGCGTCTGGAGTTCATTCCGCTCGAACCTGAAATCAAAGAACAAAAAGCCCTTCCTGCCGCTGCAGAAAGATCAGACACCGTGCAAAACTACGCCGTAGATAGCTCAAATCAAACCGATATAGATGAGGCATTAAATCAATGTGACTCAACAGAAATAAGTAATAATTTTCCTATTTCTAGGTATCCCGACCGCGACCCCCAAAGTATAGGAATGTGGAGCTAAGCTGCTACTTACGGCAGAGGGAAAGGAGGAAGATTTTTGAATTTTAAGTTCAGAGTTTTGAGTTGAGGAGCTTAAAACAGCATCCTTCCTACAACTGACAACTGTCAACTATCAACGGGCAACTGTCAACTATCAACGGGCAACTGTCAACTGTCAACTGTCAACTGTCAACTGTCAACTGTCAACTGTCAACTGTCAACTGTCAACTGTCAACTGTAATGCCTGAATCTTCCAATTGGACGCACCTGCACGCTCAAGTTCACAGGACGCTGCTGTACCGACAAATATTGCCATCAAATCAGCGCTTGCTAGTAGCAGTATCCGGCGGACAAGATTCTCTGTGTTTAATTAAATTACTGCTAGATTTGCAGCCAAAATGGGGTTGGAACCTAGCGATTGTTCACTGCGATCATCGTTGGCGTTCTGACTCGCAAGCCTCGGCCAATCATGTAGAACAATTAGCTAAAAATTGGGGAATATCCTACTATTTGGAAACAGCCTCGGACATTTCCAAAACAGAAGCAGCGGCCAGACAGTGGCGATATCAAGCTTTAACCGAAATTGCGATCGCCCACAACTACCCCTACATTGTTACAGGCCACACAGCCAGCGATCGCGCCGAAACACTTCTCTACAACCTGATTCGCGGCAGCGGCGCCGACGGACTTTCTGCCCTCACCTGGAGGCGGCCCCTGCTCGATTTTCGATTGCCGATTGCCGATTTTAGATTGGGGAATTCGGGCGAAAATCCCAACTCCCAAATATCTGCCGATTTGAGATTGGGAAATCAGGAGGAAAATTCCCAATCGAAAATCCAAAATCTAAAATCTAAAATCTATTTAGTTCGTCCCTTGCTCGAAATAACTCGATCGCAAACAGGTCAATTTTGTCAAGAGCAAAAACTACCCATTTGGGAAGATTCCACAAATCAAGACTTGCAATATAGTCGCAACCGGATTCGATCGGAATTATTGCCTTATTTGGAAACTCATTTCAACCCAAAAGCCCAACAAGCCCTAGCTCAAACAGCCGAACTCCTCCGCGCCGACGTAGAATATCTCGAACTTGCAGCCAGCGACTTGCTACAGCGAGCAATGTCTCCAATTGCAGACAGCCCGCAGGTGAATTTTCAACTTCCCGTCAAGTTAAATCGCCCGATTTTGCGCGAAGCACCCCTGGCCTTGCAGCGACGGGCAATGCGACAACTACTGCAACAAATATTGCCCACGGCGCCAAGTTTTGAAAGCGTAGAAAAACTAACCAGCTTAATCGTAGCGCCCAACCGATCGCAAACCGATCCAGTTCCAGGAGGAGCGATCGCCCGAGTTGAAAAACCTTGGATAATTTTAGATCTTAAATTTTAAGCAGTCATCAAACCCGAAAGGACTTGTCGTAGATCCGAAACTACCCGATCTTGCTCCTCCCCAGTCTGCTGCACGCGATCGAGTTCCCCCGCCACCGCTTCGAGCTTTTGGCGTAGCGCATTCAAATTGTCCTGCACGGGCTGCAACATTTCTTGATAAACATTCACTCTGCCCCAGAGTTGCGCCACTGTACCTTTCTGGTTGAACAAATTCTGCTCTAACTGCTTGAGTTCGTAGCGTTTCGCCTCACTTTCCCCATTTTTGCGGTTGACATTTGCCTCAATTTGGGATATTGCTTCCCGCAACTGCTGAATTTCGTTTTCCAGTCTTTGCAATTCTTGGCTTTGCTGCTGCCGCTGAGTATTGAGCTGTGCGACAATCGGCCCCAAATCAATATCTCCTCGCTCTTGTTTTGGAGCATTAGCAGTACCCAGCCGCCGCCACAGCACCGCCTGATGCTGCTTTAAAACATCTTCCCGTTCCTGCAACCGGAGGCGCTGTCCCACCAGAGTTTCGTTTAACATCTGATAACTTTCGAGTTCATCTGCCATTTCATTTTCCAAAGCCATGCGATCATACTCGCTAGCAGCTTGAATTTTCCCTTGCAGCTCCTCGATTGTCTCCTGCTGCAGAGTCAACTCCTCCTCTTGATCGTTAACAAACCGGAACACCTTTTCCAAATCCTGTTGCAAGTGTTGCACCAGCCCCTGTAACTCATCAACAGGCATCTTCTCCAAAGCTGACACATCTACTTTTTGCTCCGTACCCGCAGTACCCGAAGCAGATGCGAGCCTGGAAACTTGCTGGTAAAGATCCTCAACAGCCCGCACCTGCAAAGACACGGACTGAGCCTGATCCTGCTTAGCGCTGAGGGTACTTTGCTGCCCTTTAAGCTCCGCCCGAGCCCCGGCCAAAGCTTCTTGAGATTGGTACCACTCTTGCCAGCGGTTTTGGAGGCTCTGATTTTGTCGATCGACCTCTTCTTCTTGCTGTTGAGCTATGCTTTGTTTTTGCTCCAACTGCTGCCAGTGCTGATCCAGAATTGCCTGTTGAGCGCCCACGGCACCAAAAGACTGATTCAGTTGTTCCCGCACCCCTTGGGCCGAAGCAATTGCCCCTCCCAGCTTCTGCATCAACTCCTGAATCCTCTGGGTCTGCTGCTCATCAACTACTGCCCCCTGCGGAACCTCAGACTGCTGCTGGGCCACCCGTTGCTGCTCGCCCCGCAACTGTTCCCAAGCCGTCTCAATTTCCACACGACTGCGATCGACTTCTTCTCGCAGTCGGTTAGCTTCATCTCGAGTATTTTCAATTTCCGAGCGCTGAGCCTCCAGTCGCTCCAACTCTTCTTCCATTTGAGCCAACTGCTCTTCGCGGGCTTGCATTTCCATTTCCCGGCGATTGAGTTCCTGACTCGAAAACGTCAGAGAAGCCTTCCACTGTTCAATTTCCTCTTCCTTATCCTTAAACTTGTCCTGCAATCGCGAGAAATTTTGCAGAATGCTCACCAACTGGCGGGCTGCCTCCTGAATCCGCTGCACTTGCTTGCTAGCGCTCAACTCAACCAGCACCAGCGTGCCGTCGTTAAACTTATTAGCTTCCTCAACTGGGATCGCGTCATCGCCTGGTACGGCGCTCCAGTTATGTTCGCCCCGCTGACAAGCTAGCAGTTTCAGTTCAGCCTTACCGCCACCGAGACCAAAGCCGCTTCTCTGTTTTTGTACTTCCGCTAGATACAGCACACTAATAGTCCTCTGCTTCGTAAAACCTATCCCAACTTACTTTAAGTTACTTAAAGGCCTAAAAGATAAGTGGTGTTTACTTCCTACGCTGTTTGGTAGACGGCTAATCCCAAGATAAGTAGGCTATCCCCCTTAAGCCAAAGGTTCTTGACTAAACATAACACTGCGTGTGATCTTTAGTCAACTTACCTAAAGTAAACAAGTATAGGCAAGTAAGGATAACTTTTTGCCACTTAAGTCTTACTTTTTGGTATCGTTTGCCCAATCGGGGGATAGCATTTTTTTCTAACTTTTCTTCAGCACTCACGCATAGCATGTTCTCACGGGAGAACCTCCAGAAAGTACGGCCGCCGCCAGTTGTCTGGAGGAATGAGAGAGCAGTACCAATGCCGCTTGATTAAAGACTAGCTCTCACTGCGGAGACTGCCATAGCCCAAACCTGAAAAAGGTCAGTCCTTGAACCTCCCCACGTCTAAAGCCGGGGGATTCTTGCCCACCTTCTAGACGACAATGGGACATTCAAATATCGCTCTACTCACTCAAAGAACTTTACTTCTCGCGGAGCGCAGACTTGCTGAGTCCTTCATATTTTTAAGGTTGAACGTGACCTATGCTGCAATTATTTGCCCTTTAACTATTCCGAATTAATCGGATTAGTGCGTTGCCGGGGTTGCTCGCCGTCTAGGATATTTCAATGGGTTGAAAGTTATTCTTACCAGAAAGAATTGGTTTAAAGCCCCAAGCCGGATCGGGAGAAATTAAAAGAAGACTATTCATTACTCCAATCCTCTTCCTTCCAGGTAGAGGTCGCTATCAACTGTCAACTGTCAACTGTCAACTGAATCTGGCGAATCGCTCTCTGCCTATTATACCACTGTGGTTTTAGCAATACAATCGTTTCACGAGACTTAAAAGTCAAAGTCCCTACCGACTGATCCCCAGGTCTGAATCCCCATGTCGGTAGCCCGGGGCTTGCGTCTGGCGTTTCGGTCAAAAACTTTCGATTGATTCTACCACGCTTTAGTTGCGAGTAGATCGTGAAAAAAGCCTTTGCTGCCCCCAAGCTGGCGCCTTGCTCCGGCGGACTAGGGTTTTGAACCACGCTGCCTTAGAATAAGGTAATGACGCGAGCCTATGGCGCTCGCCGCGGGCGAGCAAAAAGGTCGATCGGCACTGAGGGTTTTGCTGACAATTGCCAACAAAAGTTCATTTTGACTGCACCTGATTTTAGGGCTGTGGCAAACCCAAAAAAACCTCGATCGCAACTCATCCAACCCAACAGACTAGCCTCAAGTTCCCATCGGGGCTTGATCGGCACTTCCTGCTGGTAGCAGCGGTAAAACCAGAGAATCCTCGGTATTTTGAAGTTGACCTACGCCAAAATGTGCTGGATAAACTGACGGCATACTCAGCCAAAAACTTCAAAAGTTTGGCGATCGAAGACTTGAACCAGTCGGGAATGCCAGCCTTGCACACTCGAAGAACCCGTGCAATCGTGCGATGTGGATTCTACGAGTTTAGGCAACAGTGGGAATACTAAGGTGAAACTCTACACTTAGAGAATGCCCCGAGTTTCGCGGTTTCAGCTTGTGGACTGGTAGCGCGGCCGAGGAGCGGCAGCAAGTATCGCCCTTTCGTCAATTCCCAATTGTGAGATCGGCATCAGCGCGTAAATTATTGACGGAAACTAAAGTCAATCTTTTCGCCAGCACACAGTCTTTCCGATCTCAGACGCCAACGGTTTTAAGGAGGACACTTTAGCTGCATGCAGGGAAATTTGAGTGAAATAGACATCCGCAGCATCCTGCAATTGATTGAGTTAGGTCAGCGAACCGGAGAACTGTTCGTAGAGGCCTACACCTCCACCGGCAGCAGCACGGGTACTCAACCTACCCAGCGCTCCCTTGCAGGACAATCCTGGTATGTCTTCTGCTTCAACGGTCAGATTATTTACGCTACCCAGAGTGCGGGCAGTTTGTTGCGCTTACGCGACTACCTGCGCCGCTACAAAGCAGATACCGCCCTAGACAAAATCCAAGTTCCCTATATGGCATCTACCAATGCCCCAGAATACGGCTACCTGTGGGCCCTGCTAGAAAACCACATCCTCACCCCAGCTCAAGGGCGCAACATCATCCAGAGCATGATCCACGAAACCCTGTTTGACTTGCTCAGTCTCCACCAGGGTTCCTTCACTTTTGAAATGGGCCCAGCTTTGGCTCCTCAACTGACCAGCTTAGAAATTAGCTCGCTGCTGGCCAAGATTGTCAAACAGGTGCAGCAGTGGAAGCAGTTTCACCCTCACATTCAGTCGCCAAACCAATGTCCGGTGATTTCAGACCCCTCCGAGCTGCGAGTCGCGCTGCCTGTGAATACCTTTAATACTCTCAGACGCTGGGCCGACGGGCACACTTCGATCCGCCAAATGTCGCGCTACCTCAACAGAGACGTGCTGACTGTTGCTAAGGCGATTTACCCCTTCGTGCAGCAGGGATTGGTGCAAGTATTTTACGAGCCATCTGTTGCGCCGGCAGGCGACAGAAGAGAATGGCCGCCGTATCAAGAAACCAAGGTTAAGAGAGTTGTCTGCATTGACGATGACAATACTATTCGCAAAACAGTCGAGTCAATTTTAAACGAACACGGTTACGAAGCTACTGCCATCGGCAATCCCCTGCAAGCCCTGAGTTTGGTTTTTCAACTCAAACCCGATTTAATTCTGTGCGATATCGCCATGCCGGAACTCGACGGCTACGAAGTTTGCGCTATGCTGCGGAGTTCTAGCGCTTTCCGGCAGACGCCGATCGTTATGCTGACGGGTATCGACGGCTTTATCGACCGCGTTAAAGCCCGCATGGCAGGAGCTACAGACTTTTACACCAAACCTTTTGGTGAAAGCGAGTTATTGATGCTGGTAGAAAAATATGTGGGCCCCGGCTACCCTCGGGTCAATCTCTCGGAAAGATTATTAGACCGCTCGCTAGAAGACCAATTAGAAGAAAAATAAATTTCGCACCCATGCCATGATGGGAGCTTTTTTGTACCTGCGGTTAGATCAAGTCTCGGCCGCCACAAAGAGAAAGCTGGGGGTACTATTGGCGATCGCACCATAAACTAGAATGTATTAATCCGCGCGCTGGCATAAGGGCGTCGGTAAAACTCTGTTCAATTTCTAGGCCCAAGTGGGTCTAACACGCTCAAAGTGCAAATATAATATACTTGTTCTCCACTTGCAGCCGCTCCGAAAAACTGATGCACAGGGCTACTTATTGCTAGGTATTTCTGTACAAAGTCAGAGAGTGCAATTGTCAGTCTTAAGTGACTCCGTTCATGATTGTCGCGACACCAGCCATGTCAACAACTCCTCGCTAATCCGAGTATCGGTTTAGCATTCATCGCAGAAATTACCTAGAGTTTTACCAATTGAGACGGCGGTGGGAGTACAAAGTGAAGCTTTAGGGGTTTCAAATTAATTGTTCGTAGTCGATTTGAGCTAATGTGCCAGCAAAGGTCGCGCGAATTTATTGATGGCAGTCAATTATTGACGGAGCAAATTTATTGCCAAGGACCTCCGGCAGTCGCGCCATTCACCCCTTGGCTGTGTCAAGCTTGGCTGTGTCAAGTTTCGACCATCGAAGTTTCGATCGGGTTATTCTTGGCGGGAAACCTCAACAATTTGCTAGAAATGCAGGTGTCAGAATTATGATTAGCGGTAGCCCAGACTTTATATTACCAGGACTAGGGGTAGATCCGGCTCCGGAATTCCAAGAACTAGAAACTCCCGAAGGCGAGCTGCACCTGCGGTTCTACGTTCCTTCGGGGAACGAGTTCGCACTGCCAGCGACAGGGATTAGAGAGGTACTATCCCCGTCCCCAGACCGCATGACACCGATCCCCAACGTTTCCTCTTTGCTTTTAGGTACTCTAAATATGAGAGGACGAGTGATTTGGGTGGCAGACCTCGGCCAATTTCTGGGAGACCAAACACCTCTGAACACAGATAGACCCGAAATCCCGATCGTGGCTGTGGAAGACCAAGACACGATTTTGGGGCTGGCAGTCGATCGAATTGTGGGGATGGACTGGCTCGACGTAGAGCAACTGCACTCTCAGAACAATGCACCAGACGGCATGATTCCATTTCTGAGGGGAGAATGGATGTTAGGTGCACAAGCTCAGAAAGTGCTCCGACTGCTAGATCAAGTGAAAATTCTGCGCTCGGCGCGGTGGGCAGCGTGAAATCGATTTTAGATTTGCGATTTGCGATTTTCGATTGGGGTCTAACCATCAACAGTCACACGACTTGAGGCGCGCATCTAAACATTCAATTCAAGATAAAAATCAAAAATCTCAAATCTAAAATCTAAAATCCAAAGAGGGCGGCAAATGGCAACAAGTACCAACTTTCAGCAGGACTACCAACGGGCAGAAGCGGCCTACATGGATGGCAATTATTCAGAAGCCGCAGCCCTAGTTTATCAATTAGTAGAAGATTTTCCCGAAGACCCCAGCGCTCGCCTGCTGTGCGGACACATTTACTGCTACGGACTGCAACAGCATGAGGTGGCGCGGGAACAGTACACGGTTGTGCTAGGCCTGAGTGACGACCCGAGTTTGGTGGAACACGCTCACAACGGAATTACCTACACAGACCAATTTTTATCTGGAGAACTGCAAACGGAAAATTTCGAGGCTTTGTCTGCTGAAACTGAATTAGAATTCTATCCAGACTTATCTCTTGATGAAGGGTTAGAAGACCCGGATTTGGGACTTTTTCAAGGAAATTCCCCATCCCTTTCCTATAGAAGTCAATCCCCAGACGACATGGAAAACGAGGACTTGGCCGACTTGGGCATGAGTGGCTTGGGGTGGGAAGCAGAAGACGACGATCGCGCAGGCTTAGTCCCAGATTTAACCTCACATTCTAACCCGTTTGGTGGCGACAGTGGCGGAATGGCAGCTTATGCTGAGACATCCGACTCGCTAGACGACATAGACGAGTTTGCCGACTCGGACTTTGGAGACCCTTTTGCCTTAGATGATGGAGGGTTTGATGCTGCTGACTTGTCTAGCAGCAAAGTGTCTGGGAAAAGCGCACCTTACTCAGGAGATTCGTTTTCAGAAGCTCCGACTCAGATGCTCAACGGTCAAAGTTTTGCCTCTTCAGAAACCGGGAATTCCTTCGACTCGAACCAACTAGACTCCCCCATCGGGCCCTCGGACAATTTTGGCGAACCTTTTGCTGCGCTCGATTTGCCAGACGAATTCGACGATAACTCCGACTACGACTACCAATTCCCGCCCCAGAGCGGCCAAAATCACAGTCATAACGCACCTCCGGCCGAAGAGGAAGACCCCTTTGCTGAGGCGATGCCCTCGTCGGGTTTCGGGTCTTCTCGACCTCAAAACAAACAGCCGAATAACGGGTCGGACTACTCGTCAAACTATTCGCTGGCGGAAGACGAAACGCTGTTGATGGGAGGTGCTGTCCCCAACTCTCAAAGTCAAAGATCGAGCCGGGGACAATTTAATTCAGTCGATCCAGCCTCCGCCAACAGCAACGGTTACAGCGACTCGGAACCCCCGGCATTTGGCTCAAGAGACAACTTCGAGTTAGATGCTTTTGAAGACGACGCTTTTAGCGATTCTTTCTCTTTCGACGAAAACGAACAAGCGACAGCTTTCGGAGCGTCCGACAAGAACAACAGCGCCTGGTCGTCAAAAACTGGGAACGCTCAAGAACACAGCGACTTTTTAGACGAATTTGACGAGTTTGACGATTTAGGCAATTTGCCGGACTTTGATATCTCAGAAGATGCCACCAGTTCGAGCTTGACTAGAGGTAACACCAATTTCGGCAACTCGACCAGCGGCATGATGGGAACGACCGGCAGCAGCCTGGACTTTGACAACAGCGACGGCTCGGCAATTCGAGACGACGAGATGTTTCCCATTTCTGGCGCGAGTGATGGGTCGATGCCGACTTTTGCTCCCACCGAAACAGAAGCGCTCGATACTTCGGTAACAGTAGAACAGGGGGGACTGGCTTTCTTGGAAAATGCCCCTTTGTTTACAAAACAGTTGTACACGGCAATCGGGGCGGGACTGGTTTCTCTGGTAGCTGTGGCTTTCGTCACCAACATTGCCTCCTATCAAGCTCTGCGGCAAGACAAACCGGAGGCGATCGTTTACCTGCGCCAAACAGGCTGGGTAATGACCGCAGCCGCAGGCTTTACCAGCTTTTTAACTTCTTGGGGCATCGGCCAGTTGATCGCCAAGCAGGTACGCAAGTCGTCGGACAATTTGCAAGCTCAGTTCGATGCGGTATCTCAAGGAACTTTGGATGCTCGTGCTACGGTTTACTCGGAAGATGAATTTGGCAAAATGGCTGCTAAATTCAACCACATGGCGAAGGTCATCCAAACCACGATTAGCGATACCAGGCGCAAGTCGGACGAGCAGGAACAGGCAAAAGAAGACTTGCAGCGCCAAGTGATTCGGTTGCTAGACGACGTGGAAGGAGCGGCCAGGGGTGACTTGACGGTGACTGCGGAAGTGACCGCAGACGTTTTGGGTGCTGTTGCTGACTCGTTTAACTTGACAATTCAAAATCTGCGCGAAATCGTCCATCAGGTGAAGCAGGCGGCGAGGGAGGTCAGTAAAGGCGCTACGGATAGTGCTAAGTTTGCGGGCGATTTGTCTTCCGACGCGCTGCGGCAAGCTGAGGAACTGGCGGCAACGCTGAATTCGGTACAAGTCCTCACCGATGCGATTCAGCGGGTCGCAGAGAGCGCTAGAGAGGCGGAAGAAGTTGCCCGGGGTGCCGCGGCAACGGCTCTGAAAGGGGGCGAGGCTGTGGAGCGGACGGTGGCCGGGATTTTGGAAATTCGAGAAACCGTAGCCGAAACAACGAGAAAAGTCAAGAGGTTAGCGGAAGCTTCTCAAGAGATTTCTAAGATTGTGGCTTTAATTGCGACGATCGCCTCTCGGACGAATTTGTTGGCCCTCAACGCCAGTATTGAGGCGGCGAGAGCTGGGGAAGCGGGCAGGGGTTTTGCGATCGTGGCAGACGAGGTGCGACAGTTGGCAGATCGATCGGCTAAGTCTTTGAAAGAAATCGAACAGATCGTGATGCAAATTCAAAGCGAAACCGGCGCGGTAATGACGGCGATGGAAGAAGGTACGCAGCAGGTGATTGAGGGGACAAGATTGGCAGAACAGGCGAAGCGATCGCTTGAAGATATCATTCAAGTTACTAATCGAATTGACGTGCTGGTGCGATCGATTACTGCGGACACTGTGGAGCAGAATGAAACAGCTCGCTCGGTCGCCAGTGTGATGCAAGCAGTCGAGCTAACTGCTCAGGAAACATCCCAAGAAGCGCAGCGAGTTTCCGGTGCTTTGCAAAATTTGGTAGGTGTTGCTCGCGACCTTTTGACATCGGTGGAAAGGTTCCGAGTAGAAACAGCAGAAAGACAATAATTGATTGTTTAATGCTTTTTTTACTTGCTGACTTACAAGCACATTAGTGTGGCAACAATGATAGATAAAAAGCAACCTCGCAGTCTTGAAACCGCTGCGGGGATGCCAATCCAGCACCTAAACAAACTAGGAGTTGTACAGATGAACGATAACATAGTAGAGGTAATTCCTGGCATATTTGGTGAGATTCAGCCGACGGGCTGTATTATCTCTACCCTAACAAAATCTAGCAGCGGCTATGCGAACAAAAGACTTCGCATTAACGGTGAATGGAAAACGTTTACAGTCCACCGTTTAGTATTAGAAAATATATTAGGTCGTCCGATTAGACCGGAATACTTTGCTTGCCACAGTTGCGATGTCCGCAACTGCATCAATCCTAACCATTTATGGGAAGGTTCTCGACTGGAAAATTCTCAAGACAGGTTTAAAAAAGGACGTATTAAGGATGTAGGAAGTACATCGGCCCCGACACCTCAAAAACAACTGCTAGGCAGAGAAATAATTCCCGGTATTCGCGCTGAAATACAGCCGAACGGCTGCATGATTTGTACCTTGGCTAAAAGAAGTGATGGTTACGCCATTAAGGGTACTAAAATTAATGGCAAAACAAAAAGTTTCTACGCTCACAGACTGGTACTGGAACACAAACTGGGACGACCTGTAAAATCAGGTTATTTTGCTTGTCACAGTTGCGACGATCGCGGTTGTGTCAATCCTGACCATTTGTGGGAAGGAACTCCCGCCGATAACTCCCGCGATGCCATAGAAAAAGACCGCTTTCCTTTCGTTCCCGGCAATATCTGCCCTAACCGCAAACTCAAACCCGAACAAGTGCAGCAGATTCGCTATCTTTTAAGTGAGGGCATATCGAAAGCAAAAATAGCCAGGACATTTGCCATATCTCGCAGCCAGATTATTCTCTTGGCAAGGGGCGAGATATACAGAGACCTTTTCTAGAACTACTAACATAGACCCAATACAATAACGCTTAAAATCAGGAATAAAACTATGCTGCCGGAGCAACAACAGAGGATAATGGGCTACTTTATTGAGGAGGCAAAAGACCACCTCAATACGATCGAACAAGGCTTGCTGAATCTGCAAACCACGATCGAAGACCCAGAACTGGTCAACGAAGTATTTAGGGCCGCTCACTCTGTCAAAGGAGGAGCAGCAATGCTGGGGCTGACCAGCATTCAGCAAACAGCTCACCGACTAGAAGATAGTTTTAAAGTTTTAAAAGAGTGCAGCGTTAAAGTAGACCAACAGCTAGAGTCCCTTTTTCTGCGAATTTTTGACACATTGCAAGGGCTCTTAGAGCAACTGTCGGGGCCTTTTGGACTGACAGAAGAATTGGGAGAACAGATGGTTCGAGAATTAGAACCAGTATTTGAAGAGCTCAACGGGCACTTGGGGGGACTCGTTGGACACGGAGAACACCATGCAGACGAGAGCAGCGCTCTGGCCGTACCCGAACAAGTTATGGCGGGGATGGGAGTCGGGGCGTTTGCCTCATCAAGGAGTTTTCCGGATTCGCGGTCAGTTTACGCACCTGATGCCAGAGCAACAGAAGACAGCGCGCTGCTGCTAGTATTTGACTCAGACGTGCCGGCGAGGATGCGGGAACTCCTGCAAGAGTTCAAACAGCCCGAGGGGCCAGAAAGCAGGCGGCAACTCAAGAACATTTGTCGGAACTTGCTCAGGGCAGGGGAAGAATTTGAACTACCCTGCTGGATAGAATTGATCAAAGCTGTATCCAAGGCGATCGCCAACTCAGAAAATACTTACCGTACCTTAGCCCCAACGGTGATCAAAGACATCAAACAAGCGCAAGAACTGGTAATTTCGGGTCTAGAATCGTCGATCGCACCAAGCGCAAAACTTCTGGCGCTGCAGCCGGCTGTTCTGGTTCCAGAAACGGATTTTGAAGATTTGCTGGCCTTCGCTCAACCGAGTAAATCCGGGAAAAATGTGGTTTCTGTTGAGGATGAGGCCTGGGATATGGTGGGATCGGGCGATGCCCCGGATGGATTGAACAAGTTGCTGCCGACTATTTCTGGGCTGAGTATAGACGAGCTGTTCGACCAACTAGACAGTGGCGACAGCAACGATGACAGTGGCATTCGATCGTCCCAGTTCGACGAAGATTCCGCCTTCGCAGAATCGGATATGGAGACGGGTGCTTTTAGAGGCTCGACCCGCACCGGCCCGGAAGTGGGCGCTGCAGAACTCAACACCTTAGCTGACTTGTTTGACGGCGAGTCCCCGGAGCTCGACGGCGCTTGGGAAGAAGAAGAAGACCTCGACTATGCACAGTCTTCTGGGATATCGGCGACGGGAATGCTGGGGTCAGACGATGATGACAATTCCGGCGATTTTACTGATTTGTTGTTTGACGAATACGATGCGGAAAGTTCCGAAACGAACACGAAGCCTCCGATTGATGACCTGACGAGTTTGTTTGGGGAGGATTTGCTGTTTGGACAGGAGGCAGAGGGCTCGGCAGTAGCTGCCGGTCATAAAAATGGGGGTTCGAGCCAGCGGTTAACTCGCAAACAGCTTAAAACGGGTAACGGTAGGGGCGGTTTGGAGCGGCGAGGCGACACGGTGGCCCCAGCCAGGGGACAAGCGGACGAAGATGCTCTCGGTACGCTTTTGGACGAAGTGGCTGCCCAAACTTCTGCTGGTGTTACGGACAATGCTGATTTCGATAACTTGTTCGGCGATTTAGGCTTATCTGAGGCAACGGGTGTGCCGCCGGCAGTCTCTTCGGAGTATTCCCTGAAGTCGGAGGCTTTAGACGGAGGATCGAAGGAGTCTGCAGCAGGGGGGGGCAATAATGATTCAGCGGATGCCGAAGCGCTTGCTCTCCATGAAATGGATGATTTCGAGTTGTTCTCTGAGCTGGGCGAGGATTCGGATTTGAGCGAGCTGTTGGGGATTACTTCTAATTTCCTTTCTTCAGAAGACGAAGCTGGGGAGAACGGGGGCGATCGAGATCAAGCTGCAGGCATCGCACAAAATGAGGAAATGGGCAACGTTCTTAACATGACATCAAATTCTGATTTAGATATCTCTGCGGATGAAAACTGGCTAGAAGATGCTTTCGGCATGGAAGACGAGTCTGTGCAATCGCTCAACCTAGAACTGGACGATACGGATTTAGATGCGCTGTTTGGGGATATGACCTCGGGTTCGATTTCTGAGGATGAACAGACTGCGCGGGATCGGCAAGGAGCGGCTACTTCCCGAGAAGCCGCAGATTTGGCTGATCTGTTCGGTTCTGTACCTACCGGTACTGAGTATGACGGAGAAGCTTCGGGGCAAGCCCGTGGGGGTTGGCGGAATGATGGGGATTCAGAATTGCTCAGTGCAGGTGTGGGAGTTAATGAGGGCGAGTTGGGGAGTTTGTTCGAGAACAATGGTGCGGCTGTTTCCGACCAAGGCTTGAGAAATTCGGCAGAGGTTGAACTTGGGGCTTTGTCCGATGATCATCATGAGTCGGAAATTTCAAATGTCGAATTTGATGAGGGCGCAGCTTTCGATTTCTTGGGGGATATGTTTGCCGAAGGCATGGTGCAGCAGAGCGATGCTGGATCGGCGCCAGATGACGGCGCGGCTGTGGCTGTGAAGGAGTTGTCTGCTCAGCCTCCCGATGGTTTGTTCGATCGAGCCGAAACAGATGGCGCCGGGGAGTCTGAGGGCGAAGATGATTTGTTTGATGCCCTGGAAACGGATTTTTTGAGTGCGGATTTAGAGCTACTGCCGGCAGAATCTCTCGATGGTATGTTTGAGGGCGATGCTGACTTGCTCTCGGCGATGGAAACCGGGGCTACTCTCAACAACGAGGAGTTGGAGGGTTTTGACGATTTGTTGGATTCGATCGATGCTGAGGTTCTGGTGACTTCGGAACTGACAACGGGCTTTTGGGACGCTGAGGACGAGTCGGGCGAGGCCGATTCCTCGGAGTTGGAAGAGGGGTCGCTGGCAGACTTTTTTGCCGATGGCGAATCAGGTGATGAGGACGACGAAGGCAATTTTGACGATTTAGAAGCACTGTTAATTGCAGGGGGTGCGGTCGCTGTCATAGCAGCTTCTGGGAGCACAAATCAGAGTCCGGTAAATACAGAAGTTTTCTCGGATCTCGAAGAGCTCCTCAGCGAGAGCGCAACTATGCCGGAAATTCACGGGCTACCGACGACAACTGCTAGTAAAGGTCCGCGCGCTGCGGCCGATGAGAGCGACGACGAATTTGGCGATTTGGAAAAACTGCTGGAAGATCCCAAGGACAGTGGCCGCCAAGGGGAAGCAAATATGGGGCCGTCGGCGATCAACAGACCCAGGCGGAATGCCCGCGCGGGCGGGTTCGGCGACCAGACAATGCGGGTGCCGATCAAGCAACTGGATAACCTCAGCAATTTGATGGGGGAACTGGTGGTAAACCGCAACAGTTTGGAGCAAGACCAAGAACGGATGCGACAGTTTTTGGACAATTTGCTGCACCAGGTAACGCTGCTGAGCGATGTGAGCCAGCGGACTCAGGATTTCTACGAGCGGAGTCTTTTGGAGATTGCTTTGCTGGCAAACCGTCAGGGACACCGATCGGCCTGGCGCTCTGAGGAGTCATCCCACACCCGGGAAAGTGCCTGGAGACCGGAGGAAATGGACAGGTTTACTCCTTTCCACAGTTTGGCTCAGGAGATTATCGAGCTGATCGTGCGGGTGCGGGAGTCGGCCGCGGACATTGAGTTTTTGGTGGATGAGGCCGATCAGGTGACTCGCCAACTGCGGCAAGTTACGACTCAACTGCAAGAAGGTTTGACTCGCGCCCGGATGAAGCCGTTTGCGGAGACGACGGACAGGCTGTTCCGGGCGGTGCGGGAAATTGCGATTAAGTGCGGGAAGCAGGCTCAGTTGCAGGTTGAGGGTAAGGATATTTTGATCGACAAGATGATTGTGGATCAGCTATATGACCCGATGACTCATTTGGTGAACAATGCGATTACTCACGGGATCGAAGCGCCGGAGGTGCGTCTGGCGGCTGGGAAGCCTGCAGTCGGCAGGATTACGATTCGGGCTTTCCACCAAGGGAACCAAACCGTGGTTTCGGTTTCTGACGACGGGGCGGGAATTGACCCGCAAAGGGTGAAGGCGAAGGCGATTAAGCAGGGTATGCTGACGGCGGCTCAGGCTCAGAGGATGTCTCGCTCGGAAGTTTACGATTTGCTATTTATGCCGGGTTTCAGCACTCAGGAACAGGCGACGGAGTATGCCGGCCGGGGGGTCGGTATGAATGTGGTGCAGACTTCCTTGCAGGAGATTCGGGGAACTGTGTCCATTGATTCAACCATCGGCAAAGGGACTGTGTTTACCATCCGTTTACCTCTGGTGTTGAGCATTTCTAAGGCTCTGACTTGCATTAGCGATCGAGCTCGCATTGCTTTCCCGATGGATGGGGTCGAGGATATGATCGATGTGCCTCGCGATCAGGTGACGACGGGGGCGGACGGTTTGCCTTGCATTGAGTGGCGGGGTCAAAGCTTGCCGTTCCGGCCGCTGCGGGATTTGCTGGCTTACAACCGCCATTTGGGCCGGGGCAGTGTTTACGGGTTTAATACTGACGATGACATGATTTCGGTGATCGTGCTGCGGTCTGCTGGCAATTTCTTGGCGGTGCAGGTGGATCAGGTTTCGACGGAACAGGAAATTGTGATCAAGCCGTTGGAGGGGCCGGTGCCGAAGCCGATCGGGATTGCTGGGGCCACAGTGCTCGGGGACGGTCGAATCGTGGCGATTGCAGACGTTCTGGAACTGATCGATTTGGCTACCGGAAGGCTGCGGAAGGAAACTGGCGGTACGCTTTGGGATGAGAGCGAGAGGGCTACTAAGGAGGCGGAAATCGAGAAGACTGAGCCGACTGTGCTGATTGTGGATGACTCGATTACGGTGCGATCGCTGTTGTCGATTACTTTTGAGAAGTCTGGCTATCGTGTGGAAGAAGCTCGCGACGGTAAGGAAGCTTGGGAAAAGATGAAATCTGGTCTGCCTTGCGATATCGTTTTCTGCGATATTGAGATGCCGAGAATGGACGGTTTGGAGCTGCTTTCTCGGATGCAGAAGGATGCGGTTTTGTGTGAATTGCCGATCGCGATGTTGACTTCTCGCGGTGCTGATAGACACCGCCAAATGGCTTACAGTTTGGGCGCGAAAGGTTATTTTACTAAGCCTTATTTGGAGGAGCAATTGCTTGATGCTGCTTCTCGGATGTTGAAAGGTGAAGTTGTTGGTGCTCCGGCTATGGCTTAGGCCGTTGATGTTTGAAAGGCAGTGAGTCCTGTGGGGGCTAAACTCTCACAGGAATTGTATTATATGGCGATCGATTACAGCATTTCTGAACAAAGATTTACTGCATGCAATAAGTAAGGTTCGTAGTACGGACTTTAGTCCGCTATTATTACGGACGGTCGTCCGTAATACGAACCGTTTTTGTTATGCTAATTGATCGCCATATAATATAAGTCATAATGTAGTTAATTAGCAACAAGTGGAATATCTATCATGAAAAAACGATTATTTTTGAAAGCGGGTCTAGCAACAGTAAGCATGGCATGGTTATCGTCCTGTTTGCCTGGAAAGTCAGATGTTATGGCCGCTTCTAAGGGTGTTTTTGAAATTACTAAAACTGAGGAAGAGTGGCGCAAAATTTTGACTCCGGCACAGTTTGAGGTGTTGCGAAAACACGGTACTGAACGCTCTCACACTAGCATTCTCGATAAGCAATACGGGAAGGGAATTTATGCGTGTGCTGGGTGTAATTTGCCAGTTTTTTCGTCGCAAACCAAATTTGATAGCGGTACTGGTTGGCCAAGTTTTTATGAACCGATCAAAGGGGCGATCGCCACATCGGTAGATAATTCGCTGTTTGCGAGTAGAATTGAAGTGCATTGCCATCGCTGCGGGGGGCATTTGGGTCACGTATTTGATGACGGCCCTGCACCTACTGGGAAACGCTACTGCATGAATGGTGTTGCTATGAAGTTTATTGCTGGCTGACATTCTTTCACGGGTACTCCTGTGGTAAAGAATCCCATAATTATCGACGCCCCAGACGGCTCTCTATTGCCAAACCGCAGGTGCACGCTGATTCACGCGGATGGTATAGTGATTTGTGGGACGTGAGGGCGATCGAGGTTATGAATGAACGCTGAAGAACTTTTAGAAAAATACGCAGCAGGACAACGCCAGTTTTGGCTAGCAGAGTTAAGTGGGATAGACCTCAAAGGTGCAAATCTGAGTGGAATAGACCTAAAGAATGCAAATCTGTCGGGAGCTGATTTGAATGAGGCAAATTTGAACAATGCAAACATCGAAGGAGCAAACTTCAGTAGAGCATCTCTGCTAAAAACAAACTTAGTCGGGGTGAAAGGTAATGCCAACTTCAGTTTAGCAGACCTCAGCGGTGCTGACTTGAGTAGGGCAAATTTGTATGGTGCTAACTTAACTAATACTAAGTTAAACAATGCAAACTTGAGTGATGCGGAATTATTCGGGGCAGACTTAACTAAAACCTCATTGAAGGAAGCAAACTTAAGTAGAGCAAATCTGACAACCTCAAAATTAACTGGAGCCAACTTGACAGGGGCAGAATTGAGTCAAGTGAACTTAAAGGGTGTTAGTCTCCAAGATGTCAATTTTCAGAGAGCCAAACTCCGAGGTGTCAATCTATCTGGATTTAACTTATCAGGAATGAATCTGGTTGAGGCGGATCTTAGTGCAGCAGACCTCACAGGGACTAATTTGAAAAAAGCCTGTATGAAAAGGACAAATCTCAAAAAAGCTAGCCTTAAACAAGCAAGTATAATGCTAGCAAATTTGGAGGGAGCAAACTTTCAGAAAGCAGACTTAACTGATGCTAAGACCTATGGTTGGAATATTAAAAATGCAGACTTCACTGGTGCTATAATGCCCGATGGAGAAATCTACGAGCCTGACACTTCCGAACCAGAAATCTCAGAACCAGAAATCGGCTACAAACCGGAAACCTCTCAACAAGAATCCCAAAAAGTGACATCTATGACGCGCAAAATTATTCGTACTGACAAAGCACCGGCACCCGTGGGCCCTTACAATCAAGCGATCGCCGCTACGGGCACTATGCTGTTTGTAGCAGGTCAAATTGCGATCGACACTAGACTAAACGATATTGTCTACACCGACGATGTGGCAAAACAAACCCAACAAGTTATGGCAAATCTCGAAGCCATTCTCACAGAAGCCGGCGCGACTTGGTTGGATGTGGTAAAAACTACGGTTTTCCTCAAAGATATGAATGATTTTGCCGCTGTGAATGCGGTTTATGCCAAGTATTTTGATGCGGAAACAGCACCGGCGCGCGCTTGTGTGGAGGTGGCGCGTTTGCCGAAGGATGTGTTAGTTGAGATTGACTGTATTGCGGTTATTTGATTTCAGGGACTCGGCGGTTGAAACCGCGTCTATACAAACAATGTCCGCCTCCGCGGACTAAGAGTAAAATCGATCGCCCGACAAGCATATTTTAGGCCAACGGGCGCGTTAATGCTCTTGTAGTTCGGGAACCTGAATCTTCGGCAGTTCCTTCCACTCAGGCTCAATGGGTGAGTAGCGACAATAGCACACTGCTAAACAGTCATACTCAGCATTCGGAATCTTGGGAGCGTACTCCTCTACGCGCGATACTTCCCAATCTCCCCAGCGAACGTGAGTGCTGACAGCAGGGGATTTAGGATCTGCATTCTCCTTAAATTGGGCAAAGTTTCGCAGGCGATCGCCCGCTTGAGGCAGAGGTTTGCTTGAGTAATCATAATGTTCTGCGAGGATACTGGTTAGAGCACCTGTATGAGAAAGCGATCGATCCTCCCATCCAGGGGAAGATAGCGATTCAGTCTTGAAAACGATCAACCGTTTCGGCATTGATTTATTCCTTTCTCTCGTGTTCGGGTTCCTATGGACTCGGTGGAAACTCTGTCAACCCTTCAAAGACACAATCAACTTTAAGTATGGAATCGTTTGTTTTTTCCCATCGGATTAATTCCCATCCCTGACGCTTGGCCATTTGATCGCATTTCTCTGGATCAGTTGCACTATGACGGCTAATATTCTCGTCTGGATCGTAGCGAGGTCTTGATGTCATCTTTATCTGCGTTTTTCTACAGACGCTGATGAAAATCAAACCTGCTATCTTCACCTGCGATGTCTGCGGTTTACAAGCCTAGATCATACCATTTATCGTAACTATCTAAGAATATTTTATCTTTTCTTGAGTCCCCGCTTTGCACGGACTTCATTTGGGTAGTTGCGGTTTCAACCGCCGAGGGTAAAGTGCGCGACTGTATTAACTTCCACAGCCGATCGCACAAACTCGATCTGTCGCTGTCGCGCACTCTACTCCCAAATCAATCTGAAACAATCAGATTTAATCTCAATTACCAGTTAGGAATTAGCAATTACCAATTAGCAATTACCAATTACCAATTACCAATTACCAACTGTCAACCGTCAACTGTCAACCGTCAACTGTCAACCGTCAACTATTTATTCAGCGCTTCGCGGGCGGCTACCGCTTCATCAGGATGAATGTTCAAACGGGTCAAATTAATTCGACCTTTATTGTCAATTTCTCGCACTTTGACAATCACTTCATCATTCACAGCTAACTCGTCTTCCACTTTCCCAACGCGGTAGTCCGCTAACTGGGAAATGTGAATCATTCCTTCTTTTCCTGGCAGAATTTCGACAAAAGCGCCGATCGGAATAATTCGAGTCACGCGGCCGACATACACATCTCCAGCATTCAACTTGCGCGTCATGCCTTGGACAATATTGTAAGCCCGCTGAGCTTTTTCGCTGTCGTTACCAGCAATTGTCACGGTTCCGTCGTCTTCGATGTCAATCTTGACACCAGTTTCTTCGGTGATGGCTTTGATCGTTTTGCCACCTGGCCCAATTACCAAACCAATGAATTCTGGATCGATTTTCAGCGTTAGCAAACGCGGTGCAAACTGCGACATTTCCTTGCGGGGAGTGTCGATAGTTGACAGCATTCTTTCTAAAATGTGCAGTCTCGCGGGTTTGGCTTGGCGGATGGCTGTGGCAATTACATCTAAGGGCAAACCTTTGATTTTCATGTCCATTTGCAAAGCAGTAATTCCGGTGTCGGTACCGGCTACTTTGAAGTCCATGTCGCCTAAGAAGTCTTCAATTGCCTGAATGTCAGTCAAAATTCGGACTTCATCGCCTTCTTTAATTAAGCCCATTGCCGCGCCGCTGACGGGTTGGGAAATGGGAACGCCTGCATCCATTAATGCTAGCGTTGAGGCGCAAACTGAACCCATTGAGGTTGAACCGTCGGAAGAAAGGATTTCTGAAACTACGCGAATCACGTAGGGGAAATCTTCTTTGGATGGCAAAACGGGTAGCAAAGCGCGTTCTGCGAGGGCTCCGTGACCGATTTCTCGGCGTCCGGGCGATCGCATCGGCTTAGTTTCTCCCACGGAAAATGGCGGGAAATTGTAGTGATGCAAGTAGCGTTTGTCTTGCTGCGGGTGCAAGTCGTCTCCTAAATCTTGGGCATCGCCGGGGGTTCCCAGGGTAGCTGCGGACAAGACTTGGGTTAACCCGCGATTGAACAACGCACAGCCGTGTACTCGCGACGGCAGCACGCCTACGCGACAAGAAACGGAGCGCACCTCGTCTAGCTTGCGGCCGTCTACACGGACGCCATCTTCGATGATTTGCTTCCGCATCATTTTTTTGGTAACGTCTTTGAAAACGTTGCCGATTACTTTGCCGTTGGCGCTGGCGGCTACTTTGATCGGATCGTCTTCGGCGAGTTCGGCGATCGCCGATTCGACTGCATTGGCTTTAACTTCATCCAAAGCTGCATTCCGTATTGCTTTGTCTTTTTCAAATCTTGACAAAATGATGCGGATTGGTTCTTGGGCGCGATCGCGAATGAAGTTTTCGAGGGCGAAATCTTGCGGTGGGCGTTCCTCTACCACGAAATCGATGCCCAATTCTGCCATGATTTCGCGCTGGGCTTGAATCAAGTCACAGGCTGCTTCATAGCCGAAGTCGATCGCCTCGATGATATCCTGTTCCGGCAATTGGTTCGCGCTGGCTTCCACCATGATTACTCCATCAGGAGAACCGGCTACCACGAGATCCAATTCGCCTTCTTTGATTTCGCTGTAGGTTGGGTTGATGATGAAATCGTCCCCTACCAAACCGACTCGCACGGCAGCCATTGGCCCGTAAAACGGCATTTTCGCCAGCAGAATCGCTACGGAAGCGCCTGTTACCGCCAAAACGTCTGGGGGTACTTGTTCGTCCATCGACAGCGTTGTTGCTACGACTTGGATGTCGTCTCGCAACCAGCTTGGGAATAGCGGGCGCAACGGGCGATCGATCAAACGCCCAGTCAAAGTCACTTTTTCTGGGGGACGCCCTTCCCGGCGCAAAAATCCACCGGGAATTTTACCGCCTGCGTACAGTCTCTCTTCGTAATCCACCAACAGGGGCAGGAAATCAATTCCCTCTCTCCCCTGCGATCGAGTCGCCGTGACTAAAACCGCCGTGTCACCCGACTGAATCAAAACTGCACCGCCTGCTTGAGGCGCCAGTAAACCAATCTTCAGTCTAATATCCCTTCCATCGAAGGATATTGACTTGTCTATCTCTACCATGTAGGACTGCTTCCTTATCTACCACATTCTTTCTCTGTCGGGATCGTAACATTACCACAGGATGTTTGAGACTCCAATGCCAAAAGAGAGAGATCATCGGCGGGCGATCGACTGTCTGCGCCTCGATTGTAAGCATTTATACTTGGAAATTATTTTTGGCATTCTGCGATCTGATGATCCGGTCGATCGCCCGCCAAACGCCTTCCATAGATGGTACGATGAATTTTCGATTTAGAGATTGGTAATCGGTAATTGGTAAGGTGCGCCGTAAGCACCCTACATATAGAGGTTATACCTAAGTCCTGTCTGGCTCAAAATATCCTCTGTTTGTTAAAAAACTCTTCATAAATCCCATATAAATGCTGTAGTTAACCTCGCAATTAAATAAAATTATCCGGATTAAAAAATGGCAATTTTACACGGCAGTTGGCAGCTCGAAAGCGAAAAAAGTGGCTTATTTATTTGGGGAGAAACTTGGCGAAAAATTGGAACCATCGATATCGTTGAATCGATAAATATTCGGCATCCCTTAGCAATGACGGAAGCTGAATTTAAGATTTTCGTAACTTCCTTGCAGCAGTCGGGCAAACTAAACTGGCAATTGCCGGAAACCGCAGAGATTCAGGAAAAAAGTAAGAAAACTAGGCGATCGCCCAAAACTCAAAACGCAGCGATTCCCACGGAAGATTTATCGATTCAGAGGCAAATTCGGGCGATCGCACTTCCCACCCAAATCTCCGCAGACAACGCAACTCTGATGCCGCAGCACTCAGCAGCCGCACTCTCAGAACCGGCCCAAACTGAGGAAATTTATCTTTATCCTTGGCAAGTCGAGGGCTATTTACTTAATCCTCAAGCAGCTTTTGTTTTCTTGCAATCGCTACCGCTCAATAGCACAGAAACTGACTCTTTTGTCGGCTCGGATTTGCGTTTTTGGTCGCATCTTGCTAGGTGGAGTTTGGATTTATTGGCGAGATGCAAATTTTTGCCAGCATTAGAGCAACTATCGGACGGTTCTGCTATTGCTAAATGGCAACCTTTGTTAGATAGTTCTACTGATATTCTCCGTCTCGCTACTTTTTCTAAGCAAATGCCGACGGCTTGTAGAACATATCAGAAGGGTTCGGCAGCGGATTTAGCGGATGGAAGATTGGCAGCGGATTTTGTAGCGGATTTAACGGATTTAACGGATTTAAGAGATGGAAATTCGGCTGCGGATTTGGTAAAGGCTTTAGCGGTGGATTTGCCTGTGGGGGCCCAGGAGTTGGTGTTGGGGTTTTTGAGTAGTGTGGTAGATTGTGAAGTGCGATCCTCTTCGAGGGCTGCGCTAACGGCTGCTAGCTCAAATTTTGACATCAAAACAGTTTCTCCAACCCGCGAATGGCTGCAAGCTTTGCAACAGGAATCTGGAATTGTGCAAGTAGAATCAGCAGCCTTGGAAAAATTGGCAACCAAGCTGAGTGCTTGGAGTTCACCGCTGCAAAACCAACTGTCTCAACAAAATCAATTTCACACTTGCTTTCAACTCCTACCGCCGTCTCCCGGTAAAGTTAACTGGAGCTTAAATTATTGCTTGCAAGCAGTAGATGAAATCGACTTTTTGGTGGACGCGACAACTGTTTGGAATAACTCAGTCGAGCGTTTTAATTATGCGGGGCGGACAATTGAATTACCTCAAGAAACTTTGCTCAGTGGCTTGGGTTTAGCATCGAAACTTTATCCTTTAATTGAACCGACTTTGCAAACCCAGCGCCCTCAATCTTGTCAATTAAATCCGCTGCAAGCTTACGAGTTTATTAAGTCTGTGGCTTGGCGGTTTGCTGATAGCGGGTTGGGCGTTGTTTTGCCGCCTAGTTTGACTAAGGCTGATGGTTGGGCGAGTCGTTTGGGTTTGAGCATTCAAGCGGAAACTCCGAAGGTGAATCCGGCGAAAGGTGGGCTGGGCTTGCAAAGTCTGCTAAATTTTAAGTGGGAATTGACGATCGGCGGACAGCGCATTTCTAAGGCTGAGTTTGACAGCTTGATCGCGTTGAATTCGCCTTTGGTGGAAATTAACGGCGAGTGGGTAGAGTTGCGCGCAACCGATGTGAAGGCTGCTAAAACTTTTTTTGCTAGTCGCAAAGAGCAAATGACTCTTTCTTTGGAGGATGCTTTGCGTTTGGCTTCTGGCGATTCTCAGATGATTGAAAAGTTGCCTGTGGTGAATTTTGAAGCAACGGGTCAACTTCAGGAATTGTTGAATACTTTAAGCGATAATCAGGCCGTAAGTGCGATCGCGACTCCGGCTAGTTTCCGGGGAGAATTGCGGCCTTATCAAGCGCTAGGGGCGGGCTGGTTAGCATTCTTAGAACGCTGGGGTTTAGGTGCTTGTCTCGCGGACGATATGGGGCTAGGGAAGACGATCCAGTTAATCACTTTCCTCCTGCACTTACAAGAACAAAATGCCCTAGAAGCGCCAACATTACTGGTTTGTCCGACATCAGTATTGGGCAATTGGGAGCGCGAAGTCAAGAAATTTGGCCCTACTTTAAAAGTGTTAGTTCACCACGGAGACAAACGCGCTAAAGGTAAAGCATTTGCGGCGGCAATTAAGGGCAAGGATTTAATAGTTACCAGTTACGCGCTAGTGTTTCGCGATGCTAAGGAAATTCAAAGCACTAAATGGCAAGGATTGGTTTTAGATGAAGCCCAAAATATTAAGAATTCCGAGGCTAAGCAGTCGCAAGCGGTGCGGCAAATCCAGGCATCTTTTAGAATTGCGCTGACGGGAACTCCGGTGGAAAATAGACTGCAAGAATTGTGGTCAATTTTAGAATTTCTGAATCCCGGCTATTTGGGGCCGCGCAATTTCTTTCAGCGCCGATTTGCAATTCCGATCGAGAAATATGGAGATAGAGAATCATTGCATACTTTGCGATCGCTCGTTCGGCCTTTCATCCTCCGCCGCCTGAAAACTGACAAGGAAATCATCCAAGATTTGCCGGAAAAACAAGAGATGACTGTATTTTGCAGTCTGGCGGCTGGACAGGCCGCACTTTATCAGAAAGTAGTCGAAGAGTCAATCGCTAATTTGGAATCAGCCGAGGGCATTCAGCGCCGGGGAATGATTCTGGCTTTGCTGGTAAAACTCAAGCAACTTTGCAACTATCCGGCTCTTGTGAACGCAGAAGCTAAGCCCAAAGAATTGAGCATTAACAGCCAAGAATCGGGGAAATTGCAGCGGTTGGTGGAAATGTTAGAAGAAGTTGTCGCTGAGGGCGATCGGGCTTTGATTTTTACTCAATTTGCCGAATGGGGAAAACTCCTAAAACCGCATCTAGAACAGCATTTAGGGCGAGAAGTTTTGTTTTTGTACGGCGGAATTCGGCAACAGCAGCGGGAAGAAATGATCGATCGCTTCCAGCACGATCCCCAAGGCCCACCGATTATGATATTATCGTTAAAAGCTGGTGGCACCGGTTTGAACTTAACCAGGGCTACCCACGTTTTCCACTATGACAGGTGGTGGAATCCCGCAGTAGAAAATCAGGCAACTGACCGCGTATTTCGCATCGGTCAAACTCGCAACGTGCAAGTCCACAAATTTGTCTGCACGGGTACGCTAGAGGAAAAAATCCACGATATGATTGAGAGTAAGAAAGCTCTAGCTGAACAAGTGGTCAGCGCGGGCGAAAACTGGCTAACTGAACTTGATACTGACCAACTTCGCAATTTACTAATTCTCGATCGCGATGCTATTATAGAAACAGAAGAAGAATAATATTTATTGGTTGGTCGCCGGGGCGGGGCGGGTTTACTATATCCATCGTTTGTATCATATATATTGGTGAACACGCTCCTACAATAATTAGGGTTGATTTATTGGACATAATCTAATATATACCTCCTTCCCTCTTCCTTCTTCCTTCTTCCTTACATCCGTTACATCCGTTACAAAATCCGTTGCCGAACTTCCTTCTTACATCCGTTACATCCGTTACAAAATCCGTTGCCGAACTTCCTTCTACTTATGATAGACAGAGAATGGTGGACACAACAGTGGCTCGATTTAATCAATACCTACCGCTTCAAAAAGCGCTTAGAACGCGGCTGGCAGTACGCGCGCGAAGGTAAAGTTCTCAGCATTAAATTTCCTAACCAAGAAGTAATTGCCGTAGTTCAAGGCACTGATCCCAAACCTTATCAAGTTTCTTTAGGACTTGATACATTAACCGATGAAGATTGGGATTATGTGATTGAAAATATGTCGCAAAGAGCGGTGTTTTCAGCTAAATTATTAGCAGGAGAAATGCCGCACAATATTGAAGATGTATTTGCAGCGGCCGGCAAAACGCTATTTCCGTTAAGTTTATCTGATATTCGATCACGCTGTAGCTGTCCTGACCCAAAAAATCCTTGCAAGCATATCAGTGCAGTATACTACTTATTGGGCGATCGCTTCAGCGAAGACCCCTTCGTACTGTTTCAAATGCGGGGCCGAACCAAAGAGCAAATCCTGACAGCACTCCGCCAAAGACGGGGTACCGAAGGAGAGGAGAATACACTGCTAAACTCGGGCGAAAATTCCCCTATTGCGAATGCTAAATTGCCGAAGGTCGATCGCTTTTGGGAATACAACCAGGAACTAGAATCATCTCTAGTAGTAATTGTACCTCCCCCCAGCAGCGAAACAGTCTTAGATATTTTAGGCCCAATTCCCCTCGCAACAGACGGAAAGGGAACCGCTACCAAATCATCATCTGCATCAGACGCACTCAAGCAACATTTTGCCAAAATCTACCAAGCAGTTAGCCAGCAAGCTGTCTTAGCCGCACTAAAACGGGGCGAAGGAGACTAACAAATTGATTTTTTCTTTCTCTTAATTATGCAAAGTCTAAGAAACCCGGTTTCTCAGAAAATATCGGTTGGGTGGCGAAATATTTACGAAGAAACCGGGTTTCTGGGTATCATGCAAAGTCTAAGAAACCCGACTTCTGATACCAAGTTGAAAAAATAATAAGTAGGTCATTGCGAAAAAACAATAGTATTTTGTAGGGGCGGGTTTAGCTAAGAATATATGATACCAGCCAGTTTTTGAAGGCTAAACCCGCCCTCCTCCCCATCTACTGTTTATTTGTACCCACCTACTTACAACTAATTGCGTTTAACAGAAGGTGGATAGGTGAAACGCAACCAAGTCGCCAAAGTAGCTACCGCGAAAACTGAAGCGAAGCCGAACGTCAAGAAAGTTTCAAAGGCTGACATAATACTGTTCCTCTTTATTTGAGCGATCGAGTAAATCTTTTCATTCATCTTTATATCAACATCAATCAATTTTTTCAATCGGTACGCACACAAAGTTTTTACTACTTTAACTTTTGTAATTTCTCTTTACATAAGTTTACATTTATCCCAGATTACTCATAATCTCGATCAATTGCTGGGGACGTTCAATCAAAAAGTCAGGATTTTGTGCAGCCAAAGCTGATTTAGAATTAAAACCCCAACTTACAGCAATTATCTTAATTCCAGTTTTTTTAGCTGCGTCTATATCTCGCGTTTCATCTCCGACATAAATGACTTTTTCAGGATTTATATGCTCTTTTTTTAGCCATTTTTTAATAACTTTATGTTTGCCAAAAGTTGAGCCAGAATAAATAAATGTAAAAGTGCCTTGCAAACCGTTGATTTCCAGTAATGCTAAGACATTTTCTCTGGAATTAGAGGTGATGATACCCAGTTGAAAGCCAAGTTTTGTTAACTCCAGTAAAACTTCTTTGATTCCCGGAAATAATTGAATATTCGGAATTTCATTATGTAACTCTGCTTTCAATTTTCTAATCAGCAGCGGGAATTTGAAGATAGAAATGCCAGAATATCTCAGGATTTGCCAAGAAGTTAAATTGCTCAGTTGAGCGAGTTCTTCTTTTGTGGCAGACTTAAAGCCGAATTCTGCTGACAAACGATTAGTTATATTCAGAAGAATATCAATCGTATCTGCTAGAGTACCGTCAAAATCAAAAATAATTACTTTTAGCATTGAGTAAAAACAACTCAGGAATAGGTCATCATTTCTATATTACCTACTAATCAAACGTAAAATGCACTCTTTGTTAGCTCTCCGATTTATTAAATCTGTTTGAGTATAACCAATCACAAACAACAAATAACCAACAACAAATAACCAACAACAAATAACCAACAACAAATAACAAATAACCAATAACCAATACCAATTAACTAATAACTATTGATTTGATTGGCTTTGGCATTTCGCCGCAGCATTTCGGGTTTAATGCGCCGCAGCGCCGAAGCGGTAAATCTGCGGTTCCATTCCTCGTCGGAAATGTCGGCTAATTCTGCAAGTGTCGGTGCTATATTTTCAGGATAAGGCTCAAACTCTGCCACATCAGTTGGTTTAGCAAATCGCTGATTCCAAGGACAAACATCCTGACAAATGTCGCAGCCTGCTACCCAACCTTGTAAATTAGATGCAATTTCGTCGGGCAATTTTTCGGCTCGATTCTCGATCGTGTGATAAGCTATACATCGATCGGCATTCACCACAAAAGGCTCAGTAATTGCTCCCGTCGGACACGCCTCAATGCAGCGAGTACAAGTACCGCAATGTTCCGTATGAGACTCATCCGACGCTAACTCCAAATTAGTCAAGATTTCGCCCAAAAACACCCAAGAACCGTATTCGCGCGAAATTACATTACCATTTTTGGCAATCCAGCCAATCCCGGCACGCTGCGCCCACATTTTATCCTGAATTGGCCCGGTATCAGCATAATACCGCGCTTCAATTCCCTCGCCTTGCGATCGCACCCAATTTGCCAAAACCTTCAGTTTTTTGTGCAAAATTCTGTGGTAATCCCGCCCCCAACCGTAGCGAGAGATTTTAGCATATTCGATCCCTGCCTCAACCCCCCCCTCACAAGGGGGATTTGAGGGGCGTTGGTGAGGTGTGTAGTAGTTGATGGCGACACATATTACTGACTGAACCTCTGGCATCACCAATTGAATATCCTGCCGCTTTGGGTTTGCCATCCATGCCATATCCGCCTGATAACCCTTGTCCAGCCAAGCTTGCAATCTTTGTTTTTCTAGATCGAAATCCGGGTCTTTTGAGGCTATCCCCACTTTGTGAAAGCCCAACTCAAGGGCTTTTTGCTTAATGCGATCGCTATTAATTGATTTTTTCATCGGGTAAGAAACCACTGCACAATTTGTGCCATAAGTCTAGTAACTTTAAGAGTAATTTTGGAACAGTATTGATAATTCTTTTACAATCTTTATATTTATAAGTTTGAACTCCCAAATGTCAAAAATGTTACATAATTTAATTTAGGGAGAATTCGATTCGCTAATTCAAGTACGCAAGTAAAACCGACAGCGAATCCCACAGCATAAATATGGCAGTTAGTATTCAATCAGCTCAATCTATTTTCTCAAACACCGAGATTGCTAGCGTTGTTCCGGCTACCACGGAAGCGTTCTACAAACTCAGTGTTGAAGACCAACTCGCACTGCTCTGGTATGCCTACACCGAAATGGGCATTTCCATCACCGCAGCAGCACCGGGAGTAGCAAGCATGGCGCTTGTCGAAGGTGTCCTCAACGAAATTAAGCAGATGTCGCCGGCTGCTCAAAGCAAAACCATGTTTGACCTAGCCAGCAACGCCGACACAACAATTGGCCGGATTTACACTTCCTTGCGCGTCAACACCAAACTCGGTTTCTGGTACGAGTTGGGACAGTTGATGAAACAGGGCCTTGTCGCTCCGATCCCGGCTGGCTATCAAATGTCTCCCGAAGCCACCCAAGTTCTCGAAACCATCAAAAAACTCGATCCGGGTCAGCAAATTACCGTACTTCGGAATACCGTAGTTAACATGGGCTATGACCCTGCTTTTAACCAAGAGTACGGCAAACGCTCAGCCCCCCGCAGCACTCCCACCGCTCCAGAAGAGCGGGTGAAAACACAGATTGAAGGTATCACCGAGCAGACTGTGCTCAGCTACATCGACTACATGAACGCCTTCGACTTCACCCCAGCCGTCGGTTTATTTGCTGAAGAAGGTGCCCTGCAACCACCTTTCCAAAAGCCGATCGTTGGTCGCGAAGCTATCCTCAACTATATGCGCGAAGAGTGCATCGGACTGAAAATGATGCCCCAGCAAGGCGTGTCAGAACCCGCCGAAGATGGCTACCGCCAAGTGAAAGTCACGGGCAAAGTCGAAACTCCCTGGTTCGGCGCGAATGTGGGAATGAACATTGCGTGGCGGTTTTTGCTCGATCCCCAAGGTCAAATTTTCTTTGTGGCGATCGACTTGTTGGCATCTCCGAAGGAATTGCTCAATTTGATCCGCAAATAGAATATTCTGGTTGGCTCTGTTAAACAGGCTTGCCCAAAAACCCAGATGCCATTAGGTGTCTGGGTTTATATCATTTTAGATTTTAGATTTTAAATTTTAGATTCAAGAATTGAAGGATGGGAAATGACTGATGCTATCAGGGTTTGCAGCTTGGCTACACTTGGATTTTTTGGAAGTAATATTGATTTTGGTCGATCGCTCTGAAAGCTGCGATTGACGCTCTCCGGTTCTCCTTTTTTAGGAGAATTATTTTCCTAGCCCTACTTATATCTTTTGAGGGATTTGCTGCGGCAAAGATAATGATTAAAGTATACTCATTCATTTGAAATTACTTGTTTTATGACCGCAACAACTCGACCTATTTTAACTACCTCTATAAAGATTGCAGGCATAACCATTCCAGCCGTACTGCAATATTTTGAAACTTTAAACGCGGGCGATTTTGAAGCGACGGCTAATTTATTTGCCGATGATGGGGTTCTAAACGCGCCGTTTGAAGATCCAATTATCGGCAACATCTCGATCGCCACTTATCTTAAAAAAGAAGCGCGAGGAATGCAGCTAGAACCCCAGAAAGGTGTTAGCCAAATTTTAGAAGATGGTCAAGTAGAAGTTCAGGTAAGCGGCCGGGTGCAGACTTCCGCATTTGGTGTTAATGTCGGATGGCTGTTGTTGCTCAATTCTGACCAAAAAATCCTTTCTGTCACAGTCAAACTGTTAGCTTCTCCCCAAGAATTGCTAAATCTGCGGTCACATAAGAAATAAGCTGTTTGATAATCTGTTTCAGATTTAAATTGCCTATTGCAGTTTGACCTGTCGATCGCACGTAATAGCTAAAATCCTGAGTTCGACAGGTTGATCGGCTTTTTATCGCCAGAATGAGGCAGAAACCGGGTTTTTTATCCAAATCTTTAGTGAAGTGCCACTCACGGTATAAAAATCCCGTTTCTGCGGTATTTGTGCGATCGGGACTTTACCCCTACAATCTTACAGTCTCGCGTTGGGCTGACGCTACTGCACGAAAAAGTGGCTGTCACCGCAGCGTGCGACAGACAGCCAAAGCGAGTCTCAAAGTGCATTGTCAATCACTAATCACTTATGACTAATGACTAACGACTAATTAAGATTTTTCCGGCAAACTCGCTTCCAACTTCAGACAGTTGCGACCGTCTAATTGCAAAGTGTAGTCCACCCGATCCATAAGTCTGCTCATAATCAGCCAGCCGTAGCCGCTTTCCTGTTTAGCTTCCGGCCTCGGGGGATTGTAAGTATCCATTTCGTAACCTTTACCGTAATCCCAAATTTCTAAACCAATATCCCTATTTTTTAAATTCAAGCGAATTAACACGGGCAAATTGGGTTGATCTTTGTGAGCATGGCGGATCACGTTAGAATAGGCTTCTGCTAACACCAAGCGCAAACGATTCGACTGACGCGGCCAATCGACGTGCTCTCCTAGCTCTACTTCCAAACTGCTCAGCAACCAATTTTCAACAATTGTTAAAAACCGCAAGTCGCTTGGCACATGAAGCTCAGTATTCATAAAAAAATCCCGTAAGTTTGAAAACCCTGTGTCTTCACACCAGGTATGAAACACGACGCGCCGAATGGATTCGGCCTCAATACTTGTCGCTACTCGGGGGATACTAGCCTTTTCTGTTTAAAAATCAGGCATTCGTCATTCGGTAGAAGGCAGAAGTTAAGAGTATTGTTGAAAACTTTAGTTATGGGTCTAAATCCCATTAACAAGTGATAATTATACCGAGACTGCAAGCAGCGAAGTATAAAAAATCTTTGTTTCAATCCCTGACTTTTAAGCTTTGGTTTTTTCTGACCAATGCCTTCTACCTTAACCTTTTACAGGTGTTTAATCCCCCAGGAAAGCGATTCAGGAAACTAGCTGCGCCATCGCCGGCTAGGTTTTTTACTGTGGTTTTTGACTGTTGACGATAACGCCGTCCTTTGCAGGACTACTCTGTGGCCCGTCAACCTGCAGGGCTTAAGTTTTTTCGGCTCTCACCCCCGACTATGCGTCGGGAGTCGCTGACAGATTCAAAGAACCTCCAGAGAGAGTATGGTTTGGTCGTCTTCCTGAACTGGATTGTCGGCTCGGATGTAAGCCAACAAATTGTCCAAGCTGAAGGAACCCGGTTCCTGAATCAAGAGTTGCCAAAGCCCTTCTTGTTGTAGCATAGAACGGGTTGGTACACCCCCTGCGACTTCAGTGGTCACGCTAGCTTCAGTAATTCCGTCACTCGTCAGCAGAAATACATCTCCTGACTTTAATTCGATCGCACCTGCTTTGCCTCTCCAAACTGGTAGTATCCCCAAAGGAATGCCACGAGCTTTCAGGAAATTCGGCTCGGCTGGCGTTTTACCGCTAGCGGCTTGAGCTTTCACCTCCGAGTGAGACCAAACAATCGGGTAAATGTGACCGGCATTAGCAAACGCAAGGTGTCCCGTTGACGGAGTGTAACGAGCTACAACCATTGTAATAAAATGGTTGTTGCCGATCAGGTCGTCAGACATACTGCTATTCATGTTCTGCATAACTTGAGCGGGTTCTGGAGAAACTTCTTGGGAAAGTTCCCGCCGCATCACCGAAATCGCGCTCGCCATAAATAGAGCAGCCGGAACTCCCTTACCCGACACATCTCCCACCGCTATCCAAATATCCCCTTGGGAGTGGACGTAGACTTCAAAAAAGTCGCCACCAACTTCCCGCGCGGGATAGCAGCAAGCTTGCACCCTGACAGTTTCAAAATCCGGCCAACTTTGACGCAACAAGTTTGTTTGGATTTGGCGGGCCACTTCCAACTCGTTTTGCATCTGCTTGGCTAAATCCAGAGTGCGCTGGTATAGCTTAGCTTGAGACAGGGCGAGAGCAGCTTGAGCTGCTACACCTTCTATTAACTCTATATCTTCTGCCGACCAAGGGTTAGTTCCGCCAATCTGGCACAAAGCCAGTACCGCCAGCAATTCTTGCTGGTAAGTCAGGGGCACGGCAATCTCAACCGATTTACCGTCCCCCCCACTGTTTGGGTTCACTTGAGTTTGGCGGGTGGCTACGGCTTGAACCAGCAAATTTTCATCAAAAGAAAAGTGAATGGCCTCGTCGGTTTGGGCTTGGTAGGGGAAGGTACTCGGCAATAGTCGATCGGTCTCTACCGGCCGCAGCATACAATAGTTGGCTTCAAAAGTTTGACCTACGGTTTGAACAATAGTTTGTACCATACTAGAGTAATCTAGCGACCCGCGAATCACGCTCATTACCTCATTGAACAGAGATTCCTTGCGTAAAGCGCGGCGCAATGCAACGCTGCGCTGCTTGTAGTATTTGTAAGTTTCTGAGGCTTGATTGATCACCAATTTGAGTTCTTCTGGATTCCACGGTTTGGTGATGTATTTGAAAACTTGACCTGAGTTGATGGCCTCGACCAAATCTTCAACATCTGTGTATCCCGTTAGCAGAATCCGAATCGTATCGGGAAATCGCTCGACTGTTTTCCCCAAAAACTCGGTGCCATTCATTTCTGGCATCCGCTGGTCAGATATAATCACTGCCATCTCGCCCTGTTCGTCTAGAACTTCCAGGGCGCTGAGGGCGCTATCTGCTTTGTAAACCTGAAAGTCGCGTCGAAACGTCCGGTACAATAAATCCAAGTTGTCGGGTTCGTCATCGACTACCATCAGTTTCAGCTTGCTTCCATCTCCCCGACTCATCTTTCTTCCCCCTTGAAAACCCCCACCATAGCTGTAATCAGCAAGGTGGCGGGAGGAAAAGGAGGGCTGGATATATGCAACATATCAGTTACGTCAAGTTGAGTTAAAGAAACCCGTTTTACCTCAAGGTGAGCATTCCTTTCGCACCATCTGTTCGCACAGATGAGAGGCTTTCGATACTGTAACCCGCTTCGGTAGGCCGCTTCAATAGGGAAAATTCCCGAGTCAGCTTTTGCGCTTTGATACGAGTAATGACCTTGTTAGCAGTCGGTACTTTTCTAAACACACCAGCATTCAAAACGGCTAATTAATGCTCTGATTGCAGAGTTCTTAACTAGCTGGGTACTGACCTCGGTGTGAATTTTAACACTTACTACTAACGCAGGTATTGCTACCTAAGTCTGGTCAACACCGGCTGTATTTCAAGCCCCACTGTACCCGGAGGGTTAGCCGTGGGTTGTTGGCGCTATTCCCTACACCTGTGCCGAAGCGCACGCTTATTGCTGCATTCAAGTCCCTCTAATCTCTGAACTTTTTGCAGCAAGCATATTACTACTGCCGAATCAAGCTAATCTTTCTGCCAGTCTGAGCTTAGCAGAACGAGAGCGGGGATTTCTAGCTACTTCTTCGGATTGCGGCACGATCGGCTTTTTTGTCAGTACCTGCAAACTGGGTGTTCCTCTGAGTTGGTGCTTGACTGGTCGGTCTTCCAGACTGTGAAATGTAATGATTCCGATTCTCCCACCTGGTTTTAACCACCTTGGCGCTTGGTTGAGGAAAGTTTCTAAAGAAGCTAGTTCGGAGTTGACGGCTATCCTTAAAGCTTGGAAAGTGCGGGTGGCCGGATGGATTCTGCCGTTGCGCTGCTTGGGAGGGAAGCTGGAGGCGATCGCCCCTGCAAGTTCTGTTGTAGTTTGAAAAGGACGCCCTTGCACAATCCGCCTTGCGATGCGCCGCGACAGTCGCTCCTCGCCGTACTTGTAAATAATATCTGCTAGTTTAACTTCTTCCCAGTGGTTGATAATCTCTTCTGCCGTCAAAGATTGCTGCTGGTTCATACGCATATCTAGTTGAGCTGGGTGGCGAAAACTAAATCCTCGTTCCGGTGTATCGAACTGAGCAGAGCTGACGCCCAAGTCTGCTATGATACCATCAAATTCGGCCTCTGAGGACTGATATTCAGCAAAGTTGCCGTGCCAAAACTCAACGGGTGAGTTGGCAAATTGGGCCCCGCAAAAACGGATGGCTTGTTCATCGCGGTCGATCGCCACCACTGTAACATCTGGCGCCGCCGCTAAAATCAAACTCGTGTGTCCGCCGCCCCCAAGCGTCGCGTCCAAATAGTGCCCGCCTGCACGCACAGCCAAACCCGCAATTAACTCTTGACCCAAAACTGGAACGTGATAGGTGTCAATACTGACATCTGATCCAGAGGTATTTTTCTCACAGAGCTCGATATCCTTCATAATCTATAACAGCGAAACAAAAATCAACAATAGTCAGTAATCATTAATTCATTTAATTATGTCAAGAATTGAGACTAGAACCGAACCGATGGTGCTCAACATGGGGCCGCACCACCCTTCAATGCACGGGGTACTCCGGTTAATTGTCACCCTAGACGGGGAAGATGTGGTGGACTGCGAGCCAGTTTTGGGCTATCTGCACCGCGGGATGGAAAAAATTGCCGAAAATCGCACCAACGTGATGTACGTGCCCTACGTGAGCCGCTGGGACTACGCTGCGGGGATGTTTAACGAAGCGGTGACAGTGAATGCACCGGAAAAGTTGGCAAATATTGCTGTCCCCAAACGGGCTAGTTATATTCGGGTAATTATGCTGGAGTTGAACCGGATTGCTAACCACTTGATGTGGGTAGGGCCGTTTTTGGCGGACGTGGGCGCGCAAACTCCTTTTTTCTATACTATGCGCGATCGCGAACCAATTCTCGACTTGTGGGAAGCAGCCACAGGTTATCGCATGGTGAATAATAACTATTTCCGCATTGGCGGAGTTGCCGCCGATTTGCCTTACGGTTGGGTAGATAAGTGCGAAGATTTCTGCGATTACTTCCTTCCCAAAATTGACGAATACGAACGTTTAATCACCAACAATCCAATCTTTCGCCGCCGGATTGAAGGCCTGGGTACGATTTCCCGCAACGAAGCGATTAACTGGGGACTTTCCGGCCCCATGTTGCGCGGTTCTGGGGTAAATTGGGATTTGCGGAAAGTTGACCATTACGAATGTTATGACGAATTCGACTGGGAAGTTTGCACCGAAGCTGCGGGCGATTGTTTAGCCCGGTACTTAGTCCGAATTCGCGAGATGCGCGAGTCAGTTAAAATCCTCTATCAAGCCTTGAAAGGACTCCCCGGCGGCCCTTACGAAAACTTAGAAGCCAAGCGCTTAGAAAGCGGGCCAAAATCTGAGTGGAACAGTTTCGACTATCAGTTTATTGGCAAAAAAGTAGCCCCAACTTTTAAGATTCCCAAGGGCGAACATTACGTGCGGGTTGAAAGCGGCAAGGGTGAGTTGGGAATTTATATTATCGGGGATGATAGTGTGTTTCCTTGGCGCTGGAAGATTCGAGCTGCGGATTTCAATAATTTGCAGATTTTGCCCCACATCGTGCGCGGTGTGAAGATTGCGGATTTGGTGGCAATTTTGGGGAGTATCGACATTATTATGGGCTCGGTTGACAGGTAGGTTTTGTCGGTTTTTATCTGAGAACTTAACCCGGTTTTTTTATGGAACCGGGTTGATTTTTTTTAAACCCCAGATAAACGCGGATAGATATCGATTAATTTTGCTATTAACGTCGCTAAAATGTACCTTATTTCTCTCTTCCTCTGTGCCCTCTGCGCCCTCTGCGGTTAATAAAAAAAAATCTCTCCTTCACAAATCAAATAACATCAACTTTGATTCGATAAATTATGAAAGTTCAGCAATCAGATATCAATGACAGCAACCCGGAACTCTGCGCTTTAATCTGCGAAATAATTGTCGCGAGTCCGCAGCGGCGAATTACTTTTGCTGAATATATGAATTTGGCATTATATCATCCGCAGCACGGATATTATAATAGCGATCGACAGTCGATCGGCAAACAAGGCGATTTTATCACGTCGTCTCATTGGGGTGCTGATTTTGCGGAGGTTTTGGCGGATCAGTTTGTAGAAATGTGGGAAATTCTTGATCGCCCTTTCAATTTCGCGATCGTAGAAATGGGCGCTGGACGGGGAAATTTTGCCGAAAATGTGCTGCAGTATCTGCAACGGCAACATCCCGACTTATTTAAAAGTTTAACATACATAATTGTTGAAATTTCGCCAATACTTCAAGCGGAACAACGCCAAATTTTAAGTGATATCAAGTGTGTTAAGTGGTGCGATTGGGATGAGATAGTTAATAATTCAATACTCGGCTGTTTCTTTTCTAACGAGTTAGTAGATGCTTTGCCAGTACATCAATTCATTCTGGAAGAAGGGCAAGTTAGGGAGATTTACGTGGCCGCAGAAACGCCCAATAATGAACAAAAAGAGATAAAATTTATTGAAGTAATTGGCGAAGTTTCCACGCCTAAAATTGCCGAATATTTGGATTGGGTGGGCATCGATTTGTCGGCGAGTGTTTATGGGGATGGATATCGCAGTGAGGTAAATTTGGCGGCTTTGGACTGGATGAGTACAGTTGCTCAAAAGTTGCAGCGAGGATATTTGTTAACTATTGATTATGGCCATCCGGCGCACCGCTATTACAATCCGAGGCGCAGGGAGGGGACGCTACAGTGTTATTATCGCCACCGATATCACAGCAATCCTTATATTAATGTGGGGCGGCAGGATTTAACGGCTCATGTTGATTTTACGGCGCTGGAAAAGCAGGGGGAATTGTGCGGTTTGGATGTGGTAGGGTTTACTCAGCAGGCTTTGTTTTTGATGGCGTTGGGTTTGGGCGATCGTATTGCTGCTCTATCAACAACTGTATTGGATGTGGCAACGCTGTTGCGGCGCAGGGAGGCTTTGCATCGAGCGATCGATCCGATGGGTTTGGGTGGTTTTGGGGTTTTGGTGCAGTGTAAGGGGTTGAGGGAGGAGGAGAAGGGGAGAATTTTGAAGGGTTTGATGGTGCCTGATTAGTTATTCGATCGATTTGCTTATATCGATTACGCAAGCTTACTCAACGGCGGAAATTCCCATGTTCCCGAATATAAAGTAGATGGCAGCTTTAAACAATAAGCAGCAGGAATTACTTCGATCAGCCACCAATTAAACATATCTCGTCTGGCTTCAGTAAAACCAGAAATGGCATCACCAGTAATCCCATCATACAGAATATCTAAGATGGCATTATAAGCTGTTTTCGTATTGAGTGTTTGCAGCAAGCCGTAAAAGATATTGTAAGCTTCGTCAGTAGCTTGATATTTTCCGATTTTGTTGATGTTAGGAAACAAGGTATCAGCCCAAGTTTCTGGGATTTCACAGCTATCCTTCAGCCAACAAGATACAATTCCTTCAACGATATCAGCTTTGTGTTCTTCAGGAAAGTAATGTTTAATGGTCGGTTTAGCCACTAATGCTATTCCATAAGCCATGTAGACATATCGCTGATGGGATATTGCATCATTAGGCATTCCAAAAGCTGTCATTACTTCTACAAAAGCTTCTTCTACATTGCATTTTCCACCCGTTTCGTATAAATCACGATACTTTCTTTCCCAAACCCTGTGAAGAGTTTCCTGTAATTGCTCAGGAATATCTGAGTTGCTGGGCAATTGAAAATTTCTGTAGTAGCCTATGTCAAACTCGATCATTGACTTTCCCTCCTTATGTTTTTCATTAATCATAAACTATGAGCCAGTTCATTGTCACCTTCATATCACCTCAATTTTACTTTGGGTACAGAAGCCAGTAAAGCCTTGATAGCCTTTACTGGCTGTCTATACTGATATGTCTACGGATATGGACGTTCGTAGAAGATAAGCACTTGAATATTCGGGAACCTCATCTTAAAGTCCTCATCACAAGTAATGTTGCAACCAGAACACATATCTCTCTCAGTGTAGAGGTAGAGTATTCCTTCTGCATCCAAGGAAAGATCATCTCTTTCTAAATCTTCTGCAAGTTTATTGAAAAGCTTGTACTCGGCGTGTTCTTTGTTGTTGCAGGATGCTATTCTGTTAAGCCTTGGCTCAAAGAATAACTTTGGCCCATCCTCTTTACCTGGAATATTTAGAGGATCTCGCTTGCTAGTAGCTTCTTGGCTATAAACTCCACCCATTGGGAGTTCTAGTTTGGCAACAGCAACATTACCAGAACTGGCTTTTCTAATATGAGTCGATCGAACCTCTTTAGCCTTAGTCCGCAGTTCCTCTACCATATCCCGATGGCAATCAAGTATCTCTTGGGGATACTGGTAATGACGTGTGTTTCTAGAGGGGTTTCCTCTAGTTAAGTTTTTGTTCACGGGAGTAATAATTAATGTCACACACCGATAAATAAAAATATATAACCTGACTTAGACATAAGATTTAAGCTTCGTCAGACTCAGGTATTTTGATTATACCACACTTTTAAATTAACGAAAAACTCTGCTCTAGCCCCTCTTATTCAGCCCATTTTAATCGTTCCTGAATTGACATTACCTGCAACTTTTTACTCATTTCATATAAATCTACTTGCGGATAATCCCCCTTAAATAGCGGAATCAAAGACTCAACAACAGCCGCGATTCCCTGCGGCGGAACTGCATTTCCAATCTGCCGTCGCACTTCAGTAGTAGAACCTTCAAAAACAAAATCATCGGGGAATGTTTGCAATCTTGCCCTTTCACGATTTGTCAAAGAACGCGGTTCTAAATAATGATAACCCCAAGTTCCGCCACCTCCACCTGCAATGATTGTCGATGATGGTTTATCTGGATGAATTCGCCGATAAACGTGACTGATCATGCCTTTGACATAGTATGGACTATCCTTTGGAATATCAGAGAAATTGCCTCCCGGTTTAATTCTATTTAAAATTTCAACGGTGCGGGGTTGAATTTTATGATGTTGGTTATTGTCCAGAACTGCTTCCACATTTTTGAGTGCTTCGCCCGCTGTTCGATAGGGATATTCTCGATTTTGACCGTATTTGGGCTGAGGATGCACAAAGTTAAATCCTGTATCCATCCGAATGCCAACTAATAACACTCTTTGCCGAAATTGCGGAACTCCGTAATCAGCAAAGTTGTAGAGTTTAGGTTTAACTAAGTAGCCCGGAGCGATACTTTCAAAGTCAGAAATTATTTGTTTTATTGCTTGATAATTATTTGCACTTAATAAGCCTTTGACATTTTCTGCTACAAAAGCTTTGGGCTTTTTTTTGTTGACAAAATCGAGAAAGTATGTATATAAATTGCCTCTGGTTCCTTCAAGTCCGGGGCGCTTCCAAATTAGGGAGAAATCTTGACAGGGGAACCCTCCTATACATATTTCTGCTTGGGGAACTTGTGCAATGTCTATATTTTCTATGCTGTCGTTGATGATGACATCGGCGATGTTTCTGCTGAATGTTTTGCAGGCGTATTTGTTGGAGTCGATCGCCCAAACTACCTCAAATCCGGCTTGGTGGAATGGCAAATCCATGCCGCCGCAACCAGAAAATAAGGATATGAGTTGCGGTTTTGTTGTCCAGGCGATCGGCTGGAGACGTTCGATTAACATAGGAGTGCAAAGTGACGCAAGGGCGGGCTGGATGCCCGCACCACAAGAGTGCCATCATACCAAAACGCGATCGAATTCGACTCATCAATTGATATTTCACTCTTCATCATCTAACTCGATCCCGGCTTGACGCAGTTTTTCTGCCAATTTTTCAGCGCGGAGTCGTTCGCGATCGGCTCTTTCTTCTGACCAAAGCAACAACTCGCCTTCTGCATCCCACCACCTCAACCAACAGCCTGTCCTTCCTTCCTGAGTTCCTTGCCACATTCCTAAAAACAAGTCTAATCCCGGTATCCAATAACGTCCGTTTTCATCTGGTTTTTGAAAGTTGTAGTGCTCTGATTCTAAAGCGTAAACTTCTAAATGAGCAGTTTTGGCTCGGAATATGACGTATCTGGGTACTTTAATTACTTGCTCGTAAAAATACCACTTTCCCACCCGCGAGGTAAATTCAACGGAGTATTCTTCTCCATAGGTTTCTGAAAGAAATTCCATCACGATTTGGGGGATGGTTCCTTCTGTGTGTGGCGTGTAACTACGGCGGACTTGAGAGACATTTTTTGGATTGACGGGTTTCACGTACATCCAATCTGGCGCTTTGCAGATAATACGCTGTTCGTCGCTGGTTGAACCTGGGAAACTTATGCCGGCACACAGGGCAAAGTTGGAAACAATTAAGGCATCCTGCATTAATTCAGGAAATGCTGTTAGGGGCTGGCGCAAAGCTGCTGCTAACAATGGTTGGCTTTCGTCTTCCACGGGGTCGTCTGGTAGTTGGAAATCTTCTGGTAGTAGCGGCCAGGTGATTGTGAGTTGTGTTTCATAATTTTTAGTTGCTACAGACATAGTTTATCAGAGGTTAAATGTTTTAATGCTTAAATTATATCTCTTGGTTTTTGGGATTAATGTTAATGGCTTAATGACGAGGCAGAGCCTCTGGATCTGCGTTACCGGGCAGGGCCAATTAGTAATGACTTAAGCCGACAGTCCGCCAGGGGTTGAAACCCCTGGCTAATAGCTAAAGTCCTCTTAAGAGGAGTGAGAAGAAGACTGTTAAAATAATTAGTCCTCTTTAGAGGACTTTAGCTTTGAGGCAGGGAATTCATTCCCTGCCGGACTTAATATGCAGCTATGATCTTCTGTTTTAGCTCGTCTGTCATTGCTAGTAGTTCTGATTGTGCGATCGCACTTTGTTCACCACTCGCCAACCACTTCAATTGTACAGTCTCATTTTCAGCTTCCGCATCACCCAAAACCAAACACGCAACTGCACCGCTTCTGTCGGCTCTTTTAAACTGTTTCCCGAAAGCACTGCCGCTCAAATCTATCTCTACGCTAAACCCCGCACTTCGCAATTTTTGAGCTAACAATACCGATTGCTGTTCTGCTTTTTCGCCCCTGGATACCAAATAAAAATCCTGCTTGGGCGCGGGCAAAGGTTGCAACTTTTGCAGCAGGATAATCAACCTTTCGATACCCATTGCCCAACCGACTGCCGCCGTATCTGGGCCGCCCAATTCCTTGACTAAACCGTCATAGCGGCCGCCTCCGCAAACTGTTGCTTGCGCTCCCAAATCGTCGGAGATAATTTCAAATGCGGTGTAGGTATAGTAATCTAAACCGCGCACTAATCTGGGATTTAACTGATAGCTAATTCCTAAATTTGTGAGCATAAGCTGCACTTGCTCGAAGTGATCTCGCGATTCCTCTCCCAAATATTCTAAAATGCTAGGCGCACCAGCTACAATTTCTTGAGTGCGCTGATTTTTACTGTCCAATATCCGCAGCGGATTGCGAGTCAAGCGGTCTTGAGAATCCGCGTCTAATTCGTCTTTGTGCGGTGTAAAATAATCTATCAAAGCTTGCCTGTAATTTTGTCTGTCTTGCTTATTTCCGACAGAATTAATATCGAGGCGCAAATTTTTTAAACCGAGGGTTTGCAGGATGTCGCAGGCGATCGCAATTACCTCGACATCCGCACGAGGATTCGCACTCCCCAAGACTTCCACGCCAATTTGATTGAACTGCCGCTGTCTTCCCTCTTGCGCGCGTTCGTAGCGAAACATCGGCCCAGCATACCACAGACGCTGCACGTCACCAGCCGCGTACAAACTGTTTTGAATAAAAGCTCGGACTACTCCGGCGGTGCCTTCTGGGCGCAAAGTAGTCGATCGATCGCCCTTATCCTTAAAAGTATACATTTCTTTGCCCACAACATCGGTAGCTTCGCCGATGCCGCGTTCAAATAAAGATGTCTGTTCAAAAATTGGCGTCCGAATTTCTCTATAAGCCGCTTTTTTCAAAATTGTTCTAGCGACTTCTTCTATATTTTGCCAGTATTGAATTTCAGCGGGCAAAATATCCCGCGTTCCCGGTAAAGTTTTAATTGCACTCATTTTGTTAGTCATTAGTCATTAGTCATTAGTCATTAGTCATTAGTCATTAGTCATTAGTTGTTAGTAAACAGTCAACAGTCAACAGTCAACAGTCAACAGTCAACACCTAACAATTTCCCCTAATTAATGACTTAATAATTCCCAAACTCCGTAACGATCGCCATAATAAGCCAAAATGCGATCGACCCGCTCGCGACCTGCCAAATCGAACCCTTCAGGATACTGTATCCACAAACCCCCAACTTGGCTGTCGTAGTAATCAAACCGCTGCGACAGCTGCGGAATTAAACCGGTTTGCACCCCTTCAACTTGACGCAAATGGACCGCCACTTCGCGATACACCGCCAGCGGCAATCCAGGGCATTGAATTTGATAGCGGAGTTGTTTTTCTTGTGCCGTTTGCATCATTTCTTTGCCTGTCCCCAACCAGATCCCCTACTTAAGATACTTCTTTATCCATCGGCCGCGGTAAAGGGCAGCAGTTAATATTGTCCAAACATACCTTTCCCCACTGCAAAGCCCAGCGTACAAGCGTAACTCGATTGTCAGCGCGTGTCTTGTTCAAGATATTGCTAATGTGGTTGTCAACTGTACGCTTGCTAATCTCTAACTTTTCGGCTATTTTCTCATTAGTCAGTCCCGCCGCTACTAACTCTACCACTTGCAATTCTCTGTCCGACAGGGTGACAGGGGTACCAGAGACGATCCCGCTCATAAATTTTTCCTATGTCTGCATATTTACCTATCTACAATTCTAGAGGATTAGGGATGAAGTATGAAGAGAAAATTAAATTTGCTGTGCTACTATTTCGGGCCCGAAGCACCAACTCGCTTGCAGAATCGCAAAAAGTGCAAACTCAGCGCCGACACAGCATGACCCGCAACGACTTGCACTGCTGGCACCGTTCCGGTGGCGCGTGAGCCCCCCTTTACCTGCGCGCATCAGACATCCGGGCCAAACCCGCAGATGTTTTCAGGTAAAACAACTAATACGCCCGCACTGCACTTGTGCGTTGAAGGAGTAACTGCCAGTATCAGTAAGTCTGATATTATAGGAGCAGCCATTAAAAAATAGCTTGCAATTTTTCTGGGATGGGTTAAAAATAATTATTGAGCTGTCTACTGCTGCTCTAAAATCTCAAATCTCCAATCTAAAATAGATATGACTTATCCTCGCGTTCTGTGTCTGGGTGAAATTTTATTTGATTGTTTAGCAGACCAATCAGGAGTATCTCTCGAAGAGGTAGAATCTTGGACTGCATATCCCGGCGGTGCTCCTGCTAATGTTGCCTGTGCTTTGGCTAAATTGGGGACGGCGGCGGGATTTATCGGCGCTGTAGGTGGGGATGAATTGGGGAATTCCCTAGTGCAGGTATTGCAAGAAGTAGGGGTTGATACCGCTGGAGTGCAGCACCATCTGAGTGCGCCGACGCGGCAAGTTTATGTTTTGCGGAATCAAGCGGGCGATCGAAATTTTGCCGGTTTTGGCAAATTTGATACTGCGGATTTTGCCGACACCCGCCTCCTCGCTGCACAACTACCCGAAGTGCTGTTTGAAAATGCCGAATATTTAGTGCTAGGCACTTTAGAATTAGCTTATCCTGAAAGTCGAGAGGCGATCGCAAGAGCGATCGAACTAGCAGAACGTTACGACGTTAAAATTATACTTGATATCAATTGGCGTCCCGTGTTTTGGCCAAATCCAGACGAAGCAAAAGCGCATATTAGAAAACTCTTAAAAAAAGTTGATTTTGTCAAGTTATCTGAGGAAGAAGCAGAATGGTTGTTTGCAACTACCGACGCTGGAGCTATTACCTACCGCCTCGATTCTGTAGAAGGCGTTTTGGTGACTGCGGGCGAGAAAGGTTGCGCTTATTGTATCTCGGAAAATGAAGGAAAAATCCCCGGCTTTACAGTAGATGTTGAGGATACAACAGGTGCCGGTGACGGATTTGTCGCTGGTTTTGTGCAACAGTTGTGCAAGCACGGAATTAAGAATTTAGCAGATTCAGAAATAGCAAAACAAATTGTTACCTTTGCGAGCGCGGTGGGTGCGATGACAGCGATGAAGCCTGGAGCAATTGCAGCTCAACCAACCGCCGCTGAAGTAGAAGCTTTCTTGTATTTGTACAAAAAACATCCCGCCAAACATTAATAGGTTCGATCCTTCGGACTTTAGTCTTTCTTTAGGCGGACTAAAATCCTCACTACGAACCTGTTTTTTGTAGGAAATTAACTGCAAACTAGATAATTTTCAATCTGGCGCACCATTACCTCTAGCGGCTGCGAAGCATCTATAATAATTGCAGTTTCGGGTTCTTCGAGAGTAGCGCACTGACTTGACAGCAAGTCTGCTTTCATGTAATGATTGTCGCGAGTTTTTAACCTGGCTGTTAATAGCTGAAAAGAAGCTTTGAGATAAACTATTTTCATTTGCTGCTGGTCTCGGCAGAGCATTTCGCGGTAAGATGCTTTTAAGGCAGAACAAGCCAACACAACATTTTTATTTTCTAATAACCAGGTGTCTATTTGACTTTGCAGTTGCAAAAGCCACGGAATGCGATCGGCATCTTCTAAAGGAATGCCCAAACTCATTTTTTCGATGTTGGCTGGCGAGTGAAAATCGTCGGCATCGCTGAAATCCCAATTGAGAGATTGCGCCAGCAACTTGCCAACAGTAGTTTTTCCCGAACCGGAAACTCCCATCACGATCGCAATCATGGCGCCTATTTACCAAATATTTGTAATTTGATCGAGTTGTGCGATCGACAAACCGAGTTTCTTAAATTTTCTCATAAATCCTACAACGCATAAAAAGTTCAAGAAACCCAGTCTGTTTCTAATTCTAGATCAAATTTCTTCCCTCGTGTTTTTAATTAAATTATAAGCCAAAACCCCGATAATTCCACCAATCACCGGGAACACAATAAACGCCCACAACTGTTGAATTGCCCATCCGCCTTGAAAAAGTGCCACACCGATACTTCTAGCCGGGTTGACTGAAGTATTGGTTACGGGAATTCCGACTAAGTGAATCAACACCAGCACCAAGCCGATGGGAATTCCGCCCAAACCCACGGGATAATGGGGATCGGTAGTACCCATGATGGTAAATAACAGAAAAGCCGTCAGTACAATTTCCGTCAAAGCTGCTGCTAAAAGCCCGTAACCTGTGGGAGAATGTTCTCCAAAACCGTTGGAAGCAAATCCCGAAGCGGCCGCATCAAAACCTGGTTTTCCTGATGCTATCACATACAAAACAAGACCGCCTAAAATTCCGCCTACAATCTGACCTCCTATATAATAAGGAAGCAAAACAGCATCGATCAGTTTGGCAACTACTAAACCGATGCTTACCGCTGGATTGATGTGGCATCCAGAGATAGGCCCGATCGTATAAACCATGATTAAGAGAGACAGGCCAAAGGCGATAGAAACTCCCAAAAATCCGATTTTGTCTCCAGCTAAAACCGCACTGCCACATCCACCTAATACCAACACAAAAGTACCAAAAGCTTCAGCAACCCCAATCTTTATTTTTTTGTTCATACTCACACTTTCGGAAGTTTTAGATAGGTCAATTTCGCACCCAGACCAATTCTAGCTCTAAAAATTAGAGTTCCAATTTCTTTCATGCAGCGCGCAACAATCCTAATACAAAGCATTAGCAATGTATAGCTCTAATTTTTAGAAATTGTATGGAATTAACTGAGAATGCGGAATTGGGAATCGATAAATTAGCTCAAACATACTCCATTCGGGGAAAAATGTCAACATTTAGTTAATTATTTTTATAAATTGTGCAATTTTCTGTATTCAATTCAGAATAATTAACTTGGGTTCTTCCGTAACTTTGTGATGATAATTTTACTTATTGTTGCTGATTATCTCATCGCACTTTCAGCTAAAACATCACTGCTAAACGGCTGGTATCTCCAACCTTGGAAGGGGCGAAAGTCTGTCGGACAATCGGCGGTCATTTTGCACAGCAAGCGGAACTGTAGCGGCGTTGGGGGTTGGTTGAGGCGATCGACTTCTACGCGAACCAATTCTTGATGCTGCGAGATAATTTGAAAAATATCCCCGCAAAGATAGCGCGGACAATAGCCTACAATCCAGCGATCTTCAGTACACAGAAGCAAAGCAGAGGAATCGTGCGGATTGTGAAATTCGTGGGCTAAATACAAAAGTTCGCCCGCTTGAAGCCCATTAATCCGTTCAATTGCCGGCTTGGGAAGGTGTCGCAGTCCATGTGCAAAAAAATGGATGCGGTAACGTCCATTTTCATCCGGTTCGGGACAGGGGAATACCTCAAAATTATCAGTTACCCGTTTCCCTCCGCTGCGGGCCAATAAAGCAATTGGGTCATCTTCGTGTTGAGGGATATTCAACCACTGTACAAATTCAGGGTAGTCAGGGCGCGATCGCGGCATCACTCGATTGGAAAACAAGGGAAACAGTTTTTGTGAAGTGTAAACCTTATTGAAATCAGGGAAAGATGGCAAGGGTTCAAACCTGCACTTATGTTGAGCTTCTAGAACACCATTTGTATAATTGAACTGGTATTCTTTACCGTTAAATGTCAATTTTGCGATCGAAAACCAAGAACTGCTGCCCGGGTCTTGCCAAGCCAAAAATAGTGTTTTCAAAGCAAATCTCCTGTCAATTCAAGTAGCCTTTCTCTGTTAAATTTAAGTAGTTGTTGAGAAAAGTCAATCGTAATTTGTGAAATGCGATCGCGCGGTATCCGGTTAAAAATGGCTAGAGGATCATTAGCTGAAATCCTGGTAAGGCAATTAAGCCAAACTTGGGCTGCTTGGGGATAGTCTAGCGCTGCGGAGCGGAATGCCTCAAAAGTCTTGAGAGGCTTTGGTCTATTATCGCTAGCATATAACTGAGAAAAGCATCTTTTAGCATAAGCTTGGACAGAATAGCCAGTATCTTTTGTAATTAGTCTATTTTGCCGTTGTTCATCAGATATCCGCACTGCCAAACTAGAGGCATGGTCGTGAGTTGGTGCTAGATATCTGGCGATATTTAAAGTAGGAGCGCTTTCGGGTTTATCTAATACACCCCAATTCTCTGAGTGACGGTCTGTATTGCCAATCCAGGCATCTAATAGCAAATATCCGATAAAAGTTTCTACTGCTGTTTCTATCCCGACTGGCGGAACCCAATCGAGGGGCAAATTAACAGAATTGCCTGCGATCGCATTCAACACAATATTAACTCTGTGCGGTGCGCTCGCAGACAAAACTTGATTTCCAGGAATGAAACTGCCACCATCGGGCAAAAATGATGGTGAGACAGTTCCGCGTTGACTTCTCCAAGTTGCCAGTTCATATTGAGCATGGGGCAGTCCGAGCAATTTGCACAACTCGGCTGCAATTTTTTCCGCCCAATCTTCACCTGTATTCGGTCGAGACTGTTTGTACAAGCAACGCCCTAAATTTGGATGGTCAAACCAAAACTTGTACTTAGTTCCCATAGTCTCGGTTTCAGATAGCTCATAGGCTGCTTCTGGAACTACAATAATAGGGAACTCTTCAGCCATTGTGTCAACCTTAAAGAATGCTAAAAGCAACTATCTAACGCAGGAATTCGCGCGGATCGGTGACATACCCAGTCAGGGCAGACGCGGCCGCCGTGTAAGGCGAAGCCAGATAAACTTGCGCTTCTTTGTTCCCCATCCGGCCGGGGAAATTGCGGTTAGTTGTAGACACGCAAATTTCCGGTTCGTTCATCCGCCCGAAAGTATCTTTCGGGCCACCCAAACAAGCGGCGCAAGAAGGGGCTGCGGGTTCGATGCAGCCGGCAGCTAAGAAGATTTCCGAAAGCGTTTGACCCTCGTATTTTGTGACAAACAAATCTTCGTAAACTTTCTGAGTGGCCGGTACTAAATACGTCGGAACTTTGACTTGATTTCCTTTGAGAATGCGGGCTGCATTCAAAAAGTCGGAGGTTTTGCCACCGGTGCAGGAACCGATGTAAACTCGATCGATCTTGACATCGCGGCAGTTGCGGGCCAATTCGCGGTTGTCGGGGGAGTGCGGTTTGGCGACGACTGGTTCTAATTTGCTGACATCGTAGGTGCGATCGCTATAAAAACTAGCATCAGCATCAGTGTAAAATGCCTCAAAGGGCACATTAGTCCGGGGATTAACGTAATCAAAGGTGGTTTTGTCCGCAGCCACCGTGCCGTTTTTGCCGCCAGCTTCAATCACCATATTGCACAGAGTCATCCGTTCTTCCATCGTCAAACGTTCGACTGTATCGCCGGCAAATTCCATTGTCCGGTAGTTAGCACCGGCGACGCTGATATCGCCAATAATTTGTAAAATCAAATCTTTTGCTAACAAATAATCGGGCAATTCGCCGTTGAGTACAAAGCGCATAGTTGCCGGCACTTTGATTAACAGTTTGCCGGTTCCCATAATAAATGCCGCGTCCGTATTGCCGATACCCGTGGCAAATTGTCCGAAAGCGCCGGCATTGCAGGTGTGGGAATCTGTGCCGAAGAGCACTTCGCCGGGCCGCGTGTGGCCTTCTTGGGCTAGGGCGATGTGGCAAACTCCTTTGTAGTCGGGATTTGCTTTGAAGTCCGATCGATCCGTGATGTCGTAAAAGTATTTTATCCCTTGTTCTGCGGCAAAATCGCGGAGAATATCGACGTTGCGGTTAGCGCGTTCGTCGTTGGTGAAAATGTAGTGGTCGGGAATTAAGACGATTTTGTCTGGATTCCAGACTTTAGCATTTTCGCCGAATTCGCGTTTGAAAACGCCGATGGTGCCCGGCCCGCAGACATCGTGGGTCATCAACACGTCTGTTTCTACCCAAATGTTTTCTCCGGGCTCGACTTTAGTGCGGCCTGATGCTTTGGCTAAGATTTTTTCGGTCAGGGTCATTCCCATAGTTCGATCGCTCTTTTAATTTAGATGCTACATAACTGTATTGTACGAAACATCGCCTGATACTGACAGCTAATTTATTAAGCAAACATTAAAATAACAATCAATTTCCCTATTTTTCACCAACTATAGCGGTAGTTATATTTTTTTTTAAGCCATAATAAATTCGTGCAAAAGCAGCAATATACTGTCTCTGCAAATTTCCATAAATCAGTAATTTATCAATACAAAAATACCAGTGTTCCTCCATAATATCAATTCCGGTTGCACTCATATAGCAATCCTAAATCATTCATGCAGATATGTAGGGGCGGTGCCCCCGTGCCCGCCTCCGAGAGATTGGGCAACCACGGGGGGATTGCCCCTACAAGAACTATGCAAATGATTTAGGATCGCTATACATGATGTTAATTGTTAACTGTTAACTGTTGACTGTTAACTGTTAACTGTTGACTGTTAACTGTTGACTGTTAACTGTTAAGATCATTCCTATGCAACCGGATACGATATAACTCGGAGACGGTGGCTGATTAGAATTCTCGTTTTGTGCTGTAAACCAGCAGTCGATCCAGCACTTCAGTTTTCGTTAGCGGTTAGTAAATCCATTTTTGCTAAGCCCAAATAGCGCACACCTTCCGGCGTCACATCAAACCGACAAGGCAAAACTTCCACACCTTCAGCCACAGCCTGTCTGAACAATTGTCCGTAAAGGCGATCGGCACTATCTCCGGGAGCAAAATCCGTACAATCTCCCCGATTAATAAAATACAGCATTACAGCCCTCGAACCCTGCCGCACCACATCGATCAACTCTCTCAAATGTTTCTGTCCCCGCTCCGTCACTGTATCAGGAAATAAAGCTAATGTATCTTTGACCCAAGTTGTATTTTTCACTTCCAGAAAAATCTGTTTTTCTCCACCAGTCAGCCAAAAATCAACACGACTTTTTTTATCGATACCGTAAACAACCTCCGGCTGAATTAAACTGTAATTGCCCAACTCAGGAAACAATCGCAACTCCAAAGCTAATTTAATCGCTCGATTTGGCAGCCCAGTATTAACTCCCACCCAAACAGGTACAGTATCGCAAACCTTAATTAATTCCCAAGTATAAGCCAACTTGCGTTTGGGATTGTCGCTGGCAGATACTAGGACAGGATTACCCGGAATCAAAACACCAGTCATCGGGCCAGTATTCGGACAGTGCGCGGTGATAATTTCTCCCGAATCTAATTCAATTTCGGCAAAAAAACGCTTGTACCGCTTGATTAAAGTGCCTGGTAATAAAGGCGGATATTTGTAAATTAAGTTAGTCATTAGTCATTAGTCATTGGTCATTGGTCATTGGTCATTAGTCATTAGTCATTGGTCATATAAAATCCGGTAACAGCGGAATAATTCAGATATATATTCTCTCCCTCTGCGTACTCTGTGTTCTCTGTGGTTAAATCATTCCGATGCTACCGAAAACGATATCATCGACCATTAAACCTGCTACAACAAATGAAACTTATCTTGAATTGCATCTGCGTTAATCTGTGTTTATTTGCCTCGCATCTGCGGCTGCATTGTCAATCAAAATTTCCGGCAATAAATCTCTGCACAAACTAACCTTGCTGAGGTTTCATCAACTGTTTCATCTGCGCTTTAAAAGCTGCCACAAGTTCGGGACTGGCTTGCGTTTGCTGCCAAGAAGGGCGGGAATTTAAGCGATCCGACCAAGCCTGCAATTTGGGGTAATTGTCCAAAGACACGCCTAGTTCGGGCAGCCAAGGCACGGAAACACCCGCCACAACATCTGCGAGGGTAATCGCGCTGCTGTTGCCAAAAAAAGGTCGATCGCCCAACAAATCCTCAAAAAACCTCAGTACCGCCGCCACTTGCTGCCCAGCTTTTTCCAGCTTTTCCGGCTCTCCTGCGCCGCCGAAAGTCTGGCGTACCAAAGGACTCATTGCGGGTGACAATTCGTTGACTGTGACCATTTGTACCATGCGGGCGATCGCCAAATCCTTAGCATCCGGCGGCAACAGTGCGGGCGCGGGATACTTAGCTTCCAGATAATCAAGAATTGCCAGAGTTTCTATTAAATGAAAATCGCCATCAGCTAAAACAGGGACGTGGTGAAAAGGGCTAATTGCTAAAAACTCTGGTTGAAATTGATCGCCGTTTAATTTGAGCGGCACTAATTCAAATTCAATTTCTTTTTCCAGCAAAGCAATCCAGACGCGGCGAGAGTTAGTAGAGAGGGGATTGTGATAAAGTTTCAGCACAGTCATGCAATTTTAGATTTGAGATTTTAGATTGAAATATCATAGCATAAAAGATTTGTAGTAAAGACTTTAATCCTGCATTTTTTGTTTCATATCCTTTGCAGCTAAAGTATAACCTCCATCAGCACCGTCTATAAAATGTACTTGGCGGCCGTTGCGTTCAAACACCAAACAAGTCATCAACGCTCTGTCAGCAACGTGCAAACCGTAAACCAGCTTGCCTTCTCGGTAATTCTTTTCCAAGTACACCGTCAATTTTTTTCGCTGCCACCCATTGCCCGAAATTACCATTCGCAACATATCATCAAATTTTCGGTAATCCGTAGCTGCGATCGCAATATCTTTATAAACTCCCCAATCTAACTCTTCTGTCTTAACTTTCAAATTCATTAGCAGCGAACCAAGCGCCGTCTCTAACTGTATTTTTGATAAATCTATCTGGCGGTCTAGCCAACTAGCATTGCTCGCCCTAACTTGAATTTCTTTAATTAGCTTTTTGCTATTCAATGTCAAATTAAGATTTTTACCATTAATAGGATTTAAACAATCTTCCTTGCCGTAAATGTATTCAATTTTTTCTAAAATATTTCTATAAAATAGATGACTTTGCCGATCGAAATCCGATCGCACCATTACCAGCAGCGTTACTATTTCCCCGTACTTGCTGGGAATATCCTGCCACCGGCACTCCAATCCTGAAAAATCGGCTGTTTCTGAAACGCCCTGATTTTTAATACTGTAAATATTACCAGCAGCAGGGTCTTTAATAAGTTCAGTCGCACGGGTTAAGCCGCCCCCGATAAAAACAGCTTGGCTGTAATTTTCGGAAACTTTAAACTTAGCTATTTTAACCGGGTAATTAGCTGCTACCACAACTTTAACCGGCACAGCCCCAACTCGCAAATCCATGTCAAATTCAGTCTTAGCCATTTGTTGAGTGGCAAGCAAAGCAATCTTAGCAGCGGGTAAAAGCGATGGCCCCATTAACAGAGAAGCGCCGTCGCCACCAAAGATAAAGGGAATTTCTATTTTGCCTGCTACATTCAAAACAGCAGCGATCGAACAAGCTCCCAATAAGTTAACTTCTTTGTATTTTCCAGCTTCAATCGCTTTGGTAGAACCGCGAATATCTGTGACAACAATGTACCAATCATCAGGTACGTCAACAAAATTACCCAGATCGGTAATCTTGAGAAAATTGTCCAGTAAAGGTAATGCGGAATAGAAATTTTCTGAATTCATGTTATGATTTTCCAGATTTGCTATTAAACTTAGTGAAGCCTTTTATCACTAGCATTTGTAACTATTTGTGTCTGAACCGCAGAAGCCCTCTCGTTCCCTAGCAGGGATTGCCGGCATTGTCGCAGTCGCCACTCTGATTAGTAAAGTCTTCGGGTTGGTGCGCCAAATTGCGATCGCCGCAGCCTTTGGAGTCGGTGTCGCCGTCGATGCCTACAACTACGCCTACGTCATACCCGGTTTCTTATTTATTTTACTCGGAGGCATCAACGGGCCTTTTCACAGCGCCATAGTCAGCGTTTTAGCCCGCCGCGACAAAAAAGAAGCTGCACCCTTAGTCGAGACTATCACCACCTTAGTCGGCGGCATACTTTTGTTAGTAACAGTCGCTTTAATTATTTTCGCCGATCCGCTGATAGATTTGGTAGCACCGGGATTAAATAGAACAGCAGAAGGCTTAGCAATCAAAGCAATTGCTGTCCAACAATTTCGGATCATGGCACCGATGGCATTACTTTCAGGCTTAATCGGTATTGGTTTCGGCACTCTCAACGCCGCCGATATGTACTGGTTGCCTTCGATTAGTCCTTTATTTTCTAGTGTTGCACTTGTCGGCGGTTTGGCGATTCTCGCCCTGCAACTCGGAGAAAAAATTACTCAGCCTGGGTACGCACTAATGGGCGGTTTAGTGTTAGCTTGGGGAACTTTAGCGGGAGCAGTTTTGCAGTGGTTGGTGCAACTGGTGGCGCAGTCGCGCGCGGGCTTGGGAAAATTGCGTTTGCGGTTCAATTTTAAACGTCCCGGAGTACAAGAAGTAGTTAAGGTGATGGTTCCTGCTACTTTATCATCGGGAATGCTGCAAATTAATGTCTATACTGACCTATTTTTTGCATCCTACATCCCTCAAGCTGCATCTGCGATGGGTTACAGCGGCTTGTTGGTTATGACTCCTTTAGGCATCATTTCTAATGTAATTTTAGTACCATTTTTGCCAATCTTTTCTCGCCTTGCCGAACCCAAAGACTGGCCGGAATTAAAAGATCGAATTCGTCAATCTTTAATTTTGACCGGCGTTACGATGCTGCCCCTAAGCGCTTTAATGGTAACACTTGCCGGCCCGATCGTCCGTGTTGTTTACGAACGCTATGCTTTCGATCGGTCAGCATCGCAGTTTGTGACGCCGATATTGATGGCTTACAGTATTGGAATGTTTGTGTATTTGGGACGCGACGTTTTGGTACGGGTATTTTACGCTTTGGGAGACGGGGAAACCCCTTTTCGCATCAGTATTATCAATATCTTTTTAAACGGTCTTTTGGATTATTTGTTGGTAGGAGCTTTTGGCGCGCCCGGATTAGTTTTGGCGACGGTGGGAGTGAATCTTGTTTCGATGATTATGCTTTTGTACTTTTTAGATAAAAAGCTGGGTGGTCTGCCTTGGGGGGAGTGGAGTTTGCCTTTTCTGGGGTTAACTTCTGGCAGTTGTCTAACTGCTTTCGTCACCTTGGCTACTCTGCAAGGCTGTCAAAGAGTTTTGGGTACTGAAGGTGTGGTAATTCAATTAGTGCAGTTGAGTGTGGCAAGTTTTGTAGGGTTAGCAGTTTTTGCGGTGTTTGTCAGTCAGATGAAGTTGCCGGAAGTTGATATGTTTGTCGATCGCATTCGGGGACGTTTTCGCAAATAAATATCAGAAATTTGCGGCCGATTCCAGGAATTTGAGACAAAGTGCGATCGGCCTTACACCCAAATCAACAATTATCCGCGTCCATCCGCGTCCATCCGCCCGCATCAGCGGTTAAAAATTCCCCAATAATTAACAACGGCGATGTCTAGATTGTAAAGATATCGTCAACCTTAATGCTGTCTGGCAAAACAGCCAATAAAATTCTTACAAAAAAAATACGCCCTCATACCCACAGCCTCTGAGGGAGGTCTAAATTATGTCCACATGGAAAAGATCCGACTTTTCCGACTTTAAGATCCGACTTTTCCGACTTTACAGAGGCAGGGGCCCGAAGCAATGATAGAGACAGGGAAAGTAAACCCACGATGTCTAGATTGTAAAGATATCGTAAACCAGCAGAGTTGTGTTGCGGAGTATAAATAAAAATATGCTATAAAAGATATGTCTTTAGTATGATACATTTGGATTGCATCTATGTTATTTACATTCATTCCTACGCGAAGCCAGTGAGATCCCACTTCATATCAGGACTACCACGCTCAGGGTCTACTTTGCTGGCTGCACTACTACGACAAAATCCCCGGTTTCACGCTGCTATGACTAGCCCAGTGGGGGGATTAGTGGAGAGAATGCTGGAAGCCATGAGCGAAGACAACGAGTTTTCCGCGTTCATTTCCCCCGAACAAAAACGGGCGCTGATTATGAGCATCTTTTCGGCTTATTACCACCCGCAAGCCGACAAAGAAATTATCTTCGACACCAATCGCCTGTGGTGCAGCAAATTACCATTAGTTCAGGAACTATTTCCCGAAGCAAAAGTCATCTGCTGCGTCAGAAACATCGCCTGGATTATGGACAGCATCGAGATACTGATTCGGCGCAACGCCTTTGATATTTCCCGGTTATTTAACAATCCAGCGGAACGGGCGACAGTCTACAGCCGCACCGAAGCATTAAGTCAGGGTTCCCGTTTAGTTGGTTATGCTTACAACGCTCTCAAAGAAGCATTCTACAGCGAACAAAGTGCATCTATTCTACTGGTAGATTACGAGCTGTTAACTATAAACCCCGCTAAAATAATGTCGCTAATTTATCAATTTTTGGGCGAAGAACTTTTCGAGCATGATTTCGAGAATGTTCAATATCACGAACCAGAATTCGATAAGAGACTACAAACAAAAGGATTGCATCAAGTGCGTGCCAAAGTCGAGTTTAAACCGAGAAAAACAATTTTACCCCCCGATTTGTTCGAGCGATTTGATAGCTTATCTTTTTGGACAGATGCCACAAACAGCCGCGCCAGCGCCATTGTCGCGAAGCCACATTCCGGCAGGGGTTGAAACCCCTGCCTCAAAGCGCAAGTCCTCTCAAAGAGGACTGAAAAACTCATTAGTCCTCTTTTAGAGGACTTTAGCTATGAGACAGGGAATTCATTCCCTGGCGGACTGGCGGGCGAGCGAGAAAACTGGCGGGCTGACAGCTTAAGTTGACACCAATGGGCACGGCGTCATGTCCCGACTGTGGGTAATATCAATTCCAATGCCACCGGACTTAAATATAAACCATAAATCTCAAGGATTTCAACAACCATGAACTTACCAACCACCAACCAACAAATCATTTTCGTAGATCCTTCTGTACAGAACTATCAAAGCCTGATTCAAAACATCGATGCCGCTCAAATTTTCATTTTAAATGAAAATTTGAGCGGCATCGAGCAAATTACCAATGCCTTGGCTAATCAAAAAGATATTGAAGCAGTGCATATCCTTTCACACGGCAGCGAAGGCAGTCTAAAACTTGGTTCAGATGTACTGAATGGGAATGATATAGAAAATTTCAACACTCAGCTAAAACAGTGGGGAAATGGCCTCACAGAAAACGGCGACATCCTATTATATGGATGCGATGCAGCTGCCGGAGAAACTGGCAATAATTTTGTCAAGCGATTGAGCGAACTCACCGGAGCAGATGTCGCAGCCTCTAACGACTTAACAGGAAATGCCGTTAAAGGCGGCGACTGGGATTTAGAAATAGTAACGGGCCAGATTGAATCCGCCGTGCCGTTTAATCGGCAGGCGATGGAAGATTATGACTATACCCTGGCTAACTTTGATGTCACAGTCGCAACCGATGATGGCACCGGCACTGTAGCAGGCACATTGAGCAAAGCAATTTTAGATGCGAATGCCGCAGGTGGCGATGACACTATTACTATCCAAACAAATGTCCGATTTACAGGAACTCCTAATGTTCCCATTAACAGCAATATTGCCTTTATTGGTGGCGGTTTCATCGTAAGCGGGGATATCAATAACAACAGCATCAATGATGCGGGTGATGTTCGTCCCTTCTTTGTCAATTCGGGAATCGTCAGTTTCTCCAACATGACTATCACTAACGGACGAGCCCAAGGCGGAAATGGTGGTCGAAGTAGTGGTAGTGGGGGGGGTGCTGCTGCCGGGATGGGTGGCGGTTTGTTTGTTTATAACGGCACGGTTGCACTTAATAATATTGCGTTTAATGGCAATCAAGCAATTGGCGGCGGCGGCGGCGGTTACATCAGCGGTTTTGATGGCGGCGGCGGCGGCGGCGGCGGCTTTGGCGGCAACGGTTTTGACGGCACCAACCCCGGTGGAGCCGGTGGCAACGGTGGCTTGACCGGTGGCTTGGGCGGCGTCGGCGGCATCTTTGGCGGCGGCGCCGCCGGCAACGGTGACGTGGGCAGCGGCGGCGGTGGCACCGCCTCTGGCGCTGGCTTGGCGGGCGGCAGAGGCGGTTTTGGTGGCGGCGGCGGCGGCTGGGGCAACACCAGTTTTGGTTTAGGTGGCTATGGCGGCGGCGGCGGCGGCAGTAACAGCACCAACGGCGGCAACTTTGGCGGCGGCGGCAGCGGTTACCGCTACGGCGGCAGCGGTGCTGGTTTAGGTGGTGCCATCTTCATCCGCCAAGGGGCTTTAACGCTTAATAACACCGCTTTTACGAACAACACAGCCACAGGCGGCACAGGCGCGAGCCCCGGTCAAGGCAAAGGTGGGGCAATTTTCGCCATGCAGTCCCTCACCAACGCTAACGGCAACAACCAGGGAATGCCAACTGCGCTACCTATTGTCACCTCATTTGGATTAGGAGCAACTTTCACCAGCAACACCGCAGCCAACCAAGCTGGCACTCCCGCTGCCACCACCTCTGCCAACGGTGTCGGCAATAACCAAGACAATAACGATGTTTACGGTACGATTTTAGGCAACCCCGTCAACCTCTCAGTCAGCAGTAACGCAGGCACAGAAGCAGGAACAACCGCCATCACCGTCACCGCTACCGCAGAGA
>NZ_JAUBRI010000008.1:35269-36955 GCF_036701795.1 Microcoleus sp. N9_A1 | reverse complement strand
GGGATAGTGTTGGGAGCGAACACCAGTCAAAATATTGCGATTACCGACAACGACTTCCCCAACGTCAACCTCTCAGTTACCCCGACTACCGGCACCGAAGCCGGAACCACCGCCATCACCGTCACCGCTACTACCAACGCACCCGTAGCCGGCAACCAAACCGTTGACCTAGCCTTAACTGGAACAGCAACGGCTGCTGATTTCACCGGCACCATTCCCACCCAAATTACCATCGCCGATGGCGCCACCAGCGGACAAGTCACCTTCACCATTAGCGACGACCAAATTGCCGAAATTGACGAAACTGCCACCCTCACCATTAGCAGCCCATCGGCAGGCATTCAATTAGGAACCACTACCACAGGTAGTTTCACCATCACCGACAACGACACTGCTGGCTTTCAAATCCTCCCGATTAGCGGCAATACCAGCGAATTCGGTGGTCAAGCCACCTTTGACATCCGCTTAACCAGCCAACCCACCGCCGATGTCATCCTTGGCTTAACCAGCAACAACACAGCAGAAGGCACGGTTTTACCCGCGAACCTCACATTTAATTCCACCAATTGGAACGTTTACCAAACTGCCACCATCACCGGCGTAGATGATTTAGTGGCTGACGGTGATATTGCCTACCAAATTATCACCGCTGCCGACACCACCACAGCCGACACAAACTATAACAATCTCAACCCAGAAGATGTCAATGTCACCAACACAGACAACGACTCTCCAGGCGTTACCGTCACTCAATCTGCTGGCAGTACCGAAGTAACAGAAGGGGGAATTACCGATTCTTATACCCTACAATTGAACACCCTCCCCACCAGCAATGTTGACATTACCGTGACGGCGGATACTCAAGCAGAAGTTAGCCTAGATGGAACGAATTTTGCTGCCACGCAAATTCTAACCTTCACAAATGTTAATGGTATCACTCCCCAAACTGTCACCGTTCGTGCTGTTGATGACACGCTACCAGAAAACAACCATACCGGTGCACTAACCCACGCGATTACCAACAGTACCGATCCCAATTATCCGACAACATTGGCGATCGGGCCGGTGAATGCCCAGATTACTGATAACGATATTACTTACAGCGTTGTCGGCAGTACCGCTAGCATCACTGAGGGAAATAGCGGCACTCAAACGGTAAGTTTCACCGTTACTCGCAGCGGAGAAATTAGCCAAAGTAGCAGCATCGATTTTAGCTTTGGGGGAACCGCAACCAACGGTGCAGATTACAACAACGCCAATGTTACCGGAACTGGGGTCACGGCTACTGGTAGTACGATTAGTTTTGCGGCCAATGCTAGCATAGCGACTATTGCGGTGGATGTTTTGGGCGATCGAATTGCCGAACCTAACGAAACCCTAGCACTCACTCTGAGCAACGCCACTGCCCCAGGAACTGCTAACATTATTGGTTCTCCAATAACCACCACGATTCAAGACGATGATATTGCGGGAATTTCTATCAATCCCACTGCCGGATTAACAACCACAGAAGCAGGGGGAACGGCTACTTTTACGGTAGTTCTAAATAGCCAGCCTACAGCAGATGTGACGATTGGGACGACTTCGGATAATACGGCTGAAGGTACTGTAGATAAACCGAGTTTAACTTTCACATCGGCTAACTGGAATACTCCCCAAACCGTCACTGTCACCGGAGTAGATGAC